>NZ_SSDK01000004.1:0-269 GCF_004794435.1 Microbacterium sp. K27 | reverse complement strand
TCAAGAACCGTGGCGTCCAGCCGATGCTCGATGCGGTCGTCGACTACCTCCCGAACCCGCTCGACGATATGGCCGTCCTTCATCACGACGACCGTGTACTCCTGCTGCGACCCCGGCGTGGCGGTCTTGTCTTCGAGGATGACGGCCGAACCCGAGGCCAGACCCGCGAGCACCCCACCCGCGGGGATGGCGACGCTCGTTCGGGTTCTCGCGTGCTTCGCGTGCCACTTCGGCCAGGGTCGCCGCATATTCATCGAGCTCTGCCATCG
>NZ_SSDK01000003.1:0-306 GCF_004794435.1 Microbacterium sp. K27 | reverse complement strand
CCGGAGTGCAGTCCGAGGGCGCCGGGGCCGAAAGCCCGGCGCACCAGATGCACCGACGTTCCCCGGGTTGGGCGGACACGGTCTCGTGACCCGCACCGGCACCACGACGAGTGCGTTGTTGTTGTGGGATCCGTTTGGTCAGCCGGTGGATCCGGTCACGTTCGCGATCGGCACGACAGCGTCGGATGGCACCGGGCAGGTGGCGGGGAACACGCTGTGGCATCAGGGGGCGTCGAAGCCCGCGGAGTCCGCGGGGTCGGCGCTGGTGGTGGAGATGGGGGTGCGGTTGTATGTCCCCGCCCTCGG
>NZ_SSDK01000002.1:0-278 GCF_004794435.1 Microbacterium sp. K27 | reverse complement strand
TCACGGTTGTAGCCGCCACCTTCACGACGGGGAGCTGCGCCGTCACGACGCGGCGCACCGTCACGGCTATTGCTGGGGCGTCCGCCAGAAGCGCGGTGCCCGCGCGATCCACCGTCGTCGTTGCGACGCGGACGGCGCTCTTCCTCTTCTGGCATGATGCTCCCTGTTCTTTTCGTGTAAACGCAAAATGGCCACCCAACGATGGGTGGCCATTTTGTCTAAAAGGAGTCCGGCGGTGTCCTACTCTCCCACAGGGTCCCCCCTGCAGTACCATCGGC
>NZ_SSDK01000047.1:0-245402 GCF_004794435.1 Microbacterium sp. K27 | reverse complement strand
TTGGGCATGATGCGGGCGATCCAGGACCTGGACCAGCAGCTCGCCGGCAGCTGACACACGGCACGGTTTCACGAAGAGGGTCGACCACGACGGTCGGCCCTCTTCGTCGTATACGCCGCTCTCACACCGAGTGTCCGCGCGGGAGGTCGAGTGCTGCTGGGCGCGCCGACGCCTTCAGTCGCTGCCACGCGTGTCATCGCGTCGCGCGCGGGTCTGCTCCGCCCGCGCCGAGAGCAGCGCGTCGGCCGGATACCCGACCTCGGTGAGGATCAGGCCTCGCGCGGCCAGCACCTTGAACTCGCTCGTCCTCGTCAGCGCGTCACGCAGCACCACCAGGTCGTCCACATCGAGACGCCGCTCCCCCACCGCCACGCAGGCGCCGACCAGTGCGCGCACCATGCTGTGGCAGAACGCGTCGGCCTTGACCTCCGCCACGAGCACGCCATCGGCATCGCGCTCCCAGCGGTAGTCGAGCAGGGTGCGGATCGTCGTCGCCCCTTCCCTGGGCTTGCAGTACGCCGCGAAGTCGTGCAGCCCGATGAGCGTACGCGCGGCGGCATCCATCGCCTGATCGTCGAGCCGCCCGCGAACCGTGGTCGTGTCGTGGCGGCGCAGCGGATCGAAACCGGCCTGCGCGTCGGCGAGACGGTATCGGTAGCGACGCCACACCGCAGAGAATCGGGCGTCGAACCCCTCCGGGGCGATCGACGTCCGCGTGACCGTGACGTCGGAGTAGGCGCCGAGCACGCCCCTCATGCGACCGGCGATGGTCTCCGCGGGCTCCAGCGGCGCGCGTCCCTGCCGGGCCTCGATGCGCGCCCACTGTCTCTCATCTAGGTCGACGTGCGCGACCTGGCCGCTTGCGTGCACACCGGCGTCGGTGCGCCCCGCGACCACGAACTGCACGTCGGATCCGACGATCCGGGCGAGCGCGGCCTCCAACGTGCCCTGCACGGTGCGGAGAGTCGGCTGCTTCGCCCACCCGCGGAAGTGGGTGCCGTCGTAGGCGATGTCGAGCCGGATGCGCACGGAGCAAGCCTAGGACACGCACTTCTCCTCCGCCGGTCGCCCCTCAGCGTTCGACGAGGATCCCGTCCTCATCGCTGTAGAGGTGGGCCCCGGGCCGGAACACCACTCCGGCGATCACGAGCGTCACGTCGCGCTCACCCGCGCCGAGCTTGGCGCTCTTGCGCGGATTGGTGCCCAGAGCCTTCACCCCGAGGTCGAGCGCGTCGATGGCGACGCTGTCCCGGATCGCCCCGTTGATGACCACGCCCGCCCACCCGCTCGCAACGGCCGATGCCGCGATCAGATCGCCCATGAGCGCCGTCTCGAGCGATCCGGCGCCATCGACGACGAGCACGGCCCCCTCGCCGGGGCTCGCGAGGACGGACTTCACGATCGCATTGTCCTCGAAGCAGCGGACGGTACGGATCGGCCCGTCGAATGCCGTTCTGCGCCCGAACGAGCGCAACTGCAGCGAAAGGGATTGGATCCCCTCTCCGAGCTGGTCGTAGAGGTCGGCCGTCGCGACCGGCATCCTCAGATGCCTCCGTCGATCGAACGGATCGTCACCGCAGGCTCGTCCGGCACCATTACCTCGGTCTCGCGGTTCAGGCTCTCGCCGCGGAAGAACCGCTTCGACCGCGGGAACAGGTACCAGACGAACATCAGCACCAGGCCGAAGGCCAGCGATCCGACACCGATGACGAAAGTGCCGCCGATGCCGAACAGCACCGTGTAGCCGTAGTCGACGTCCCACATGTCGATCGCCGACTGGAGGAACGCCCACGTGAGCATGAGTCCGCCCAGCAACGGGAACAGGCCCTTGAAGAAGAACTCGCGGGCGGACGACGTCAGGTCCTTGCGGAAGTACCACACGCAGGCGAAGCCGGTGATGGCGTAGTAGAACGCGATCGCGAGACCGAGCGAGAGGATCGAGTCCTGAAGGATGTTGTCGCTGATCAGCGTCATCCCGACGTAGTAGACGGAGGCGACCACTCCCATGACGATCGTCGAGAACGACGGGGTCTTGTAGGTCGGGTGCACGTCCTTGAACTTCGCGGGCAGGGCACGGTAGACACCCATCGCGAGTGTGCCGCGGGCCGTCGGCAGGATCGTGGTCTGGGTCGACGAGATCGCCGAGATGATCACCGAGACCACCAGCACCCATCCGAACGGGCCGAGCAGCCCGTCCTTGATCGCCAAGAAGAAGTCGTCGGCGTTCGCCTCGTTGCCCAGGCCCGTGCCGTCCTCGCCGAGACCCGCGTACATCATGGCCGCGATGGTCACGGCGACGTAGGTGAACAGCAGGATCACGGTCGTCAGCAGCGCGGCACGACCCGGGATGCGCTTCGGGTCCTTGGTCTCCTCGTTGAGAGCGAGGCAGGTGTCCCATCCCCAGTAGATGAACAGCGCGAGCAGGATGGCCTCGGTGAAGCCCGACCAGTCGGTGAACGCGAACGGGTTCATCCACTCCCAGTCGAAGGGGGTCGGGTTCGGGGCGGTGCCGGCGAAGAACTGCCACAGCGCCGCGACGACGAAGATCGCGAGCGCCAGGTACTGGATCCCGAGCAGGATGTTCTGGATGCGCTCGCCGATCTCGACCCCGCGCCAGCTGACCCACGTCATCGCCGCGATGAAGAGCACGGCGACGACCACGACGCGCCAGTCGTTGTTCTCGAGGTCCTGTCCGATCAGCGACCAGAAGTAGACCGAGGCGATCTGGGCGAGGTTGGCGAGCACGACCATGCCGGCGACCGCGACACCCCAACCGCCCATCCATCCCACCCAGGGGCCGAACGCCTTGGTCCCCCAAGTGAAGGTCGTGCCGCAGTCGGGCACCGCGTTGTTCAGCTCGCGATAGGCGAAGGCGATCAGGAGCATCGGGACGAAGGCGATGATGAAGGCGATCGGAGCCTGCGCGCCGACGGCGAGCACCACGAAACCGAGCGTCGCGACCAGCGAGTAGACCGGGGCCGTCGAGGCGAGACCGATGACGGTCGACCCCCAGAGTCCCAGTGTTCCCGCAGCCAGACCCTTGCCGTCGGGTCGTTCCAGATGAATCGGCGTCGTTGCTGCCATGTCAGAACAGTAGAGCCACCACGGTTATCGCGTCAATGGGTTTCTTCGACCATCTGAATCCGAAGCACAAGATGCGCCTTGACGACGGATTCCGTCGATTCAGGCCCTTTCGAGCATGGCGTCAGCATGATCGGCCACCCACTCCATCAGGGGCAGCATCCGCTCCATCAGATCGCGACCGAGCGGCGTCAGGCTGTACTCCACGTGCGGGGGCACGGTCGGGAGCGATTCCCGGTGGACCAACCCGTCGTCCGCGAGCGTGCGCAGAGTGGACGCGAGCATCTTCTCACTGATCCCGCCGACCTCCCGACGCAGCGCACCCCAACGGTGGGTGCCATCGGACAGGCAGGAGAGCACGAGAACTCCCCACTTGCTCATGATGTGATCGAGGACGACCCGCGTTCCACAATTCTGATCGAAGACGAATGGAGTCGATTCCTTTATCTGCGCGAAACTAACCGTCATGTGGGTACCTTACTTCAAAGTGGGTACCGTCGGATTGGAATGCCGGACGCCCACCCCGGGGTTGTCGAGGGTGTCACCTAAGAAAGGACCCTCATGACCATCCTCGTCACCGGCGCCACCGGCAACCTCGGCCGCCTCATCATCGCCAGCCTGCTCGAGCGCGGAGCCGCTCCGCAGTCGATCGTCGCCGGAGCCCGCGACACGGCCAAGGCCGCTGATCTCGGCGTGCGCGTCGTCCCCCTCGACTACACCGACCCCGCATCCGTCGCCGCTGCCGTCGAGGGTGTCGACACCGTCGTGCTGGTATCCGGATCCGAGGTCGGCCAGCGCGTCGCACAGCACCAGGCGGTCATCGAGGCCGCCAAGGCCGCCGGCGTCTCCAAGTTCGTCTACACGAGCGCCCCGAAGGCGACCACGAGCGACCTGATCCTGGCGCCGGAGCACAAGGCGACCGAAGAGCTCATCGCGGCCGCGGGACTGCCCGCGGTGATCCTCCGCAACAACTGGTACACCGAGAACTACGCCGCCGACCTCGCGCGCGCCGCCGAGACGGGCGTGCTCGCCGCCGGCGCCGGCGACGGACGTGTCGCCTCGGCGAGCCGCAAGGACTTCGCCGAAGCCGCGGCCGCAGTGGCGCTCGAGGACGGGCACATCGGCGAGGTCTACGAGCTGGGCGGCGACGTCGCCTGGAACTACTCCGACCTCGCCGCGGCGTTCGCCGAGGTGACGGGACGAGGGGTCTCGTACGTCCCGCTCGGCTTCGACGACCAGATCGCCGCGCTCCGCGGCGCCGGCCTCGACGAGGGTACGGCCGGATTCGTCGCTGCGCTCGACGCCGGAATCAAGAACGGCGCCCTCGGCGACACCGACGGCACGCTCGCACGTCTGATCGGCCGCCCGACGACCCCGCTCGTCGAGGGGCTGCGCGCCGCCTCCGCCTGATCCCGCGGGGAGACCGCGTGCCGTCGTCCCCCCGGACGGCGGCACGCGGTGGCTTTCCTCGCTGGGTCAGGTCGCCGCGTGCGCTTGCACCGGAACCTGCACGTGAGCGACGGTGAGGGTGATGCTCTCACGGCGGACGCCGCGCTCCGCGAGCACCGCATCGACGGCCGCCTGCACGGCGTGGAGGATCTCCGCCGAACGCGCTGCGGAGTCGACACCGAGGGTCGCCTCGATGACCACACCGTCACCGTTCCCGGCGACGGAGACGATCGGCTCCTCGTTCGTGCGCACGCCGATCGCCTCGGCCCCCGCACGCAGCAGGTTCGAGATCAACGACCCGGACCGATAGACGCTGCGGACGCCCGGCGTCGACCGGACGACCGCCTCGATCGCTGCGGCGAGCTCGCCGCGCTCCTGTGCATCCATCAGCTCTCCCCCGCCCACGACGACACCTCCCGGATGTCTCTGATCGCGATGTCGATCGCGACGACGTTCAACTCGGTGTGTGCACGCAGACCACGATCCACCTCGGCTCGCAGCTCGGCGGCGACCTTCGGGATGGACTGTCCGTGCAGCGCGCTCGCATCGATCTCGACACGGATCGGGGTCCCGGGTCGGGTCACGTCCCCGTCGAGTCGGCACCGTCCGATGAGAAGGCCGGGCACGGCGTTCTCCGCCGACCGGATGAGTCCTCGCACCGCACCCTCGGTGATCGCGAGATCCACCTGCGGATCCGGAGACTCGAACGGGATGCGCCTTCCGGCGCGCGCATCCATGGCGATGCCACTGAGGATGCGATCGACCCAGTTCTCGTCGACCGGAGGTTCGGCAGCGGCTTCCGCAGCGATGAGCTCGGCACCGAGCCCCTGCAGCCGTGTCAGTGCGTCGAGTGCGAGCTGGCAACCGGGAGACTCGTCGATCGAGCGATCTGCGGGCTGTCGCCCCGCATCGAGATAGTCGGTGAGCTCGTCGAGCGTGTGCCCGTCGAGATCGGTCGGTTCCAGGCCGAGCCGGCGGACGTCGGGACTCTCTCTGTCGTCGGTCATCGCCACTCCTCCATCCGTACGATCATGTATTTCCGTGCTCGGGCGAGCAGTCCGCGGGCCGTCGAGACGGGGATGTCGAGCTCCTCGGAGATCTCCTCATAGGAGTACCCGCCGATCTCCCGCAGAACCCAGCACTCGCGCTGCGCATCCGGCAGCTCGCGCAGGGCGGCACCGAGCGCCGCGACGCCCGCGCGCGCTTCGACGACCGCGGTCGGCGACGCGTGCAGCGGGGCGGGACGGTCGATCGAGTCGATGTCCACGGCCGGTCGGGTCGCACGGATGCGATCGACGGCCTTCCGACTGACGATCCGCATCAGCCAGCTCTTCACCTTGGTCGGGTCGTCGAGCTCGCCGAACCGCTGCCAGGCGGTGACGAAGGATTCCTGGACGATGTCGTCGACATCGGCCGATGCGTTCAGCATCCGCTGCGTGTACGCCCGCATCATGGGCGTGTACCTGCGCACGAGAACCGCGAACGCCGCGACGTCGCCATCCATCGCGCGGCCGGCGACGATGCCGTCGTCCGCATGTTCGAGCGCTGTGCGAAAGCGTTCGTCTTCCATCTACCCCACCCCTCGACCCGATCCCCTGAGAGGTTCGGAACAGTCGCCCCACCGGATCGGATCATTTCTCACCCACCTGGGAAGGATCGGGGAGAGGCCGCGCGGCCTCTCCCCGCCTCGTCACTTCTTGAAGGCATCCTTCACGTTCTCGGCGGCGTCGCGGACGTCGCCCTTCGCCTGCTCGGCTTTGCCCTCGGCGACGAGCTTGTCGTTGTCGGTGAGCTTGCCGACGGTCTCCTTCGCCTTGCCGGAGACCTTCTCCGCAGCGGCCTTGATCTTGTCTTCAGCACTCATGGCTTCTCCTTCTCCCATATCGGCCCCGGAGTTCGGGACCGCGTCTTCGACGAGGCGCCCTATGCGGTCGGCGCGTCGTCCGTGTCGTTGTCATCGTCGGAGGGCACGTGCACGTCGTCGATGGTGACGTTGACCTCGACGGCCTGCACGCCCACCAGCTCGACGATGTCCCGGTGGATGGCTGCGCGCACGTCGTCGGCGACCTTCTGCAGCGACACCGGATACTCCGCGACGATCGTCACATCGACCGTGATCTGTGCTTCGCCGACCGCGACGCTGATCCCCTGCGAGAGGTCGGTCGTGTTGAGCGCATCCCGAATCGCGCCCACCATGCGCGCGGCGCCCCCGCCGAGCGTGTGGACCCCACTGACGTCACGCGCAGCGATGCCGGCGATCTTCGCGATCACCGCATCCTCGATCGTGGTCGTCCCCACTGCAGCCCCCTGCACCGGAGTGACGACCTGGATCTCGGGCTGAATGCCTCCCGTCGTGTTCGTCATCGTGAGCTCCTTCATCCGTGTGCCGCCCGCAGTGCGGTGCGCAGGTCGCGGTCGGCGACGCCATCACTAAGACGTATGCCGGAGGGCAGATGTCACAGATCGGTCGAAAAGATTCTCGTGAAGGCTCAACGCACCACTCTCAGTGCACTCCAAGGTTGAGAGTGCAATATTGCACTCCATGAGCGAGAGTGCAGATTCACTGCGGGAGCAACGCAAGCGGGACACCTCCCGCGCCCTCACCGATGCCGCGCGGCGACTGACGACGGAGAGGGGCTTCGCCGGTTTCACGATCGAGGAGCTGTGCGCCGAGGTCGGGGTCTCCCGTCGCACGTTCTTCAACTACTTCGAGAGCAAGGAGAACGCGGTCTTCGGGTTCGCGACGATCGATTCCCGCCAGGAGGCGCTCGAGGAGGAGTTCGCCGCCCGCCGCGGCGACCTCATCGACGACTTCATCCAGCTGACGATCAGCCGCTTCGAGCTCTTCAATCCCGTGGAAGACGCCCCGGCGATGTTCGCCGTGATCGAGCAGGAGCCGCGTCTGCTCAAGGCCGCATTCGAGCAGATCGCGAAGAACGAACGACGCGATGTCGGCCTGATCCTGCGCCGCACTGTCGACGCCGAAGGCTCCGATCAGACCGACGACACGGCCGACGCGGAGTTGCGCGCCGAGGTGGTCGTGCACACCGTCGGCGCGCTCGTGCGCATGAGCATGGACCAGCTCCTGCATCACCAGTCCATCGAGTCGTTCGCCGACCTCATCACCCGACGCCTCGACCTCGCCCGATCGCTGTACGCGCCGTCACAGAAAGCCCACTGAATGTCCGTCACCGCCACGAAGGATGCGCCCTTCCTGCTCACGAAGCGCCGCATCTGGATCATCTTCAGCGCCCTCATCGCGGGCATGCTGCTCTCCAGCCTCGACCAGACCATCGTCTCCACCGCCATGCCGACGATCGTCGGGCAGCTCGGCGGCGTCGACCACCAGGTGTGGATCACCACCGCCTACCTGCTCGCGACCACCATCGTGATGCCCATCTACGGCAAGTTCGGCGACGTCCTGGGTCGGCGCAACCTCTTCCTGGTCGCGATCGCGCTGTTCACCCTCGCCTCGGTCGGCTGCGCGTTCGCCACCGACTTCTGGATGTTCGTCGTGTTCCGCGCACTGCAGGGTCTCGGCGGTGGTGGTCTGATGATCCTGTCGCAGGCGATCATCGCCGACATCGTCCCCGCCAATGAGCGTGGCAAGTACATGGGACCGCTCGGTGCCGTCTTCGGCCTCTCGGCTGTCGCCGGTCCACTGCTCGGTGGCTACTTCGTCGACCACCTCACCTGGCAGTGGGCGTTCTACATCAACATCCCGGTCGGCATCGCCGCCTTCATCATCGCCCTGGTCGCGCTCAAGCTGCCGAGCAAGAAGGCCGAGAAGCCGATCGACATCTTCGGGGTGATCTTCCTCTCCATCGCCACGACGTGCCTCATCTTCTTCACCGACTTCGGCGGAGACAAGGAGTTCGGTTGGGATTCGCTCGCCACCTGGGCCTGGGGCGCCGGACTCGTCGTCGCAGCGGCCGCCTTCGTGATCACGGAGTCGCGGGTGCAGGACCCGATCATCCCGCTGAGCCTGTTCCGCAACCCGATCTTCGTGAACGCCACCGCGATCGGACTCGTCCTCGGAATCGGCATGTTCGCGGCGATCGGATTCGTGCCGACCTTCCTGCAGATGTCCTCCGGCACCTCTGCCGCGGAATCCGGTCTGCTGATGATCCCGATGATGGTCGGCCTGATGGGGACCTCGATCTTCTCGGGCATCGCGATCTCGAAGACCGGCCGATACAAGATCTATCCGATCCTGGGCACGATCATCACCGGCATCGCCATGGTCTCGATGACCACGCTGTCGGCATCGACCCCGATCTGGCTGATCTGCGTGTTCCTGTTCGTGTTCGGCGCCGGTCTCGGCCTCATCATGCAGGTCGTCGTGCTGGTCGTGCAGAACGCGGTCCCGGCCGGCGAGATCGGCACCGCGACCAGCACGAACAACTACTTCCGCGAGGTGGGCGCCTCCCTCGGCACGGCGGTGTTCGGCACGATCTTCACCACGCGGCTCACCGAGAACCTGCTCGGCGTCTTCGCGGGAGCCGGCGCCTCACCCGAGGCGGCCTCCGAGGCCGCGTCGACGATCGATCCGTCGACGCTCAGCTCCCTGCCCGACGAGGTCCGAGAGGGCATCGTCACCGCCTATGCGGACGCCCTGGCGCCGGTGTTCTGGTATCTCGTCCCATTCATCGTGCTCGCGCTCCTGCTCTCGCTGTTCCTCAAGCAGATCCCGCTGTCGGATCAGGCCGGACTGGTCGCACGCGGCGAGGCCATCAGCGGTGACGAGGCGGAGCGGCTGGAGGCCGAGCAGCGCGGGGGCGGACGGTCGGATGCGGCCGTCGCCGACGCCACGACCGATGCCGGGCCGACGGACCCCGGCTCCAGACCCGTCGCGCGCTGAGCGAGCCGCCCTTGCCCGCCTGGGGCAGGGGCGGCTCTCTGTCAAGGGGCTCCCCTTTCGCGTCCCGATCGAGCAGTGTTCATCGTGGGGGCAGCGAGGAGAATGATGGAGCACGATCCAGACCGGAGATTCACGCTGGTCGAGGTCAGCGCGAGCGACTGGGCGATCCACGATCTGCAGTACCCGGAGAACGACCACCGCAGAGTCGTCTGCACGATCTTCGAGGACGCCCCCACCGAGGTCGAGGTGCTGTGGCGCCGCGACCTCCCGCTCGCCCTGCGTTACTCCTCCGCCGAAGACGTCCTCGAGGCCGTGCGGCGGTTCCAGGACACCTCCCGAGCGACGCGCCCCATCCCGATCCCGCACCTTCCCCCGGCCCGCGGCGCGCACGGCAGAAGGTCTGCACCACGCTGACACGCCGTGATGATCAGGTGGACGCGATATGTCGGTCTGCGCCAGACTGACGACCAGTAGGCCGTCCCCCACCTCGCCTGGAGTCCCCGTGTCGTCACCCGCACCCGCCGCATCCTTCTGGAAGACCTTCTGGGAGAAGGGCGGCTGGTGGCGAGCCCTCTTGCTCACCGCCGTCTACTTCGCCCTGTTCCAGCTGTTGTCACTGGTCTTCACCCCTCTCGCCGAGCAGGTCCAGGATCCGGCGGGCACAGCCGGTGTCGCGGTGTTCTACCTGCTGCCCGAGATCATCGGAGCGGTGATCCTGGCGCTCTTCACCCTGTCGGTCGGATGGTGGCGCGAGCTCTTCGCGCGGCAGCCGATCCGCGGCCGTGGCTGGATGTGGATCGCGATCGTCGTCGTCCTGCTCTTCAACATCCTCCGGTTCGCCACGATCGACTATGGAGCTGTCGGCGTCGACGTCGTCCTCACGTGGCTGCTCACCGGACTCCTGATCGGGCTGACGGAGGAGGTCCTCACCCGCGGCCTGGTCGTGACCCTGATGCGCAAGGCCGGCTACCGCGAGATCGTCGTCGCGGTGATCTCGGCCACGCTGTTCTCCCTCCTCCACGCGGGCAACCTGCTCTCGGGACAGCCTCTGCTGACCACCGCGATCCAGGTCCTGTACACCTTCGCCTTCGGCATCCTGATGTATCTGGCCCTCCGCGTCACCGGCACGCTGATCGCACCGATCCTGCTGCACGCGAGCACGGACCCGAGCATCTTCCTGCAGTCCGCGTATCCCGCGGACGGTGCACTCACGGCCTTCGCCGCCTTCGGCAACATCGCGGTGATCATCACCGGGTTCGTGCTGATCTTCTTCATCCGCGGTCGCGTCGGCGACGCCCAGCCGTCCTTCTCCGAGACGCGCCCCGCATGACGGCGCCGTCGCTCCGCGTGCAGCCGCGGGTATGGATCGGACTGGTCATCTGGGTCGGCTACATCGTCGTGGTGTTCGCGATCCAGAAGTCCACGGGGATCCCCTACGACACATGGGGCGACAGCGCCGGCAACCTCTTCTTCGGCGCCGGGCTCTCCCTCATCGTCGCGACGATTCTCCTCGGGATCACCACGAGCCTGCTCGGCTGGTGGGGCCCTGCGATCCACGAGGCGCAGCGCAGCCGTCACACCTGGCCGATCTTCGTACCGATCCTGGTCGCCGTGGCCGCCGTGCTAAATCTCGCCGGTACCGATTGGAGCGCGTACAGCGGTGCGTTCCTCGGCGCTTCGCTCGTGCTCCTCCTGGTCGGCTTCACGGAAGAGATCGTGCACCGCGGACTGCTGCTCACGGCTCTGCGATCCCGGTTCGCCGAGGTCTGGGTGTGGCTCCTCTCCTCGGCCCTCTTCGCGGTGATGCACTTCGTCAACGTGCTTCTCGGCGCACCGTTCGCCGGCACCGTCAGCCAGGTGGGCACCGCCTTCCTCATGGGGACGGCGCTCTACATCCTGCGCCGGGTGACCGGATCGCTCATCTGGGCGATGGTGCTGCACGGCGTGTGGGACTTCTCGGTCTTCGCCGCGGGGGTGGGCACGCCGAGCGGGGTCTCCGTGATCGCCAACCTCCTCTACCTGCTCGTGGGGATCGTCGGTGTCGCGATCGTCTGGGTCGTGATCCGCGGAGTGGACGAGCGCACCCCCGCGCTCGGGTCGGCCTCACTGCAGTAGGTCTGCCTCCGGCCAGTCGGTCACGACGACCTTCCCGATGGTGCGCGACGATTCGACGATCTCGTGCGCCCGACGCATGGTCTCGGCGTTCAGCGGGGTGAGGTGGGTCGTGACCGTGGTGCGGAGGGTGCCGTCGTCGACGAGGGCGGCGACGCTCTCCAACAGGTCATGCTGGTAGTGATCGGCGGGGTCGGTGACCGGCCGGGTGAACATGAGCTCCCAGTGCCAGGTGACGCTCTTCGCCTTGAGCGCGTCGATGCTGCCCCCTGTCTCGTCGATGGACACCACCTGTCCTCGTGGACGGATGACGTCGGCGATCGCGCGGACGTTGCCGGGCGTGAACGACGTGAACACGTAGTCGACACCGGTCGGAGCGAGCGCCGACACCTCGCTGGTGAAGTCGCGGCCGACGACGTGATCTGCGCCCATCTTCCGCACCCACTCCGCCGTCTCAGGCCGAGAGGCCACCGCGACGACCTCGAGACGGGTGAGCGCCTTCGCGAGCTGGATGATCAACGATCCGACGCCCCCTGCGGCGCCGATCACCAGGAGCACGCCCTCGCTCTCGCGGGTGAGGGCGAGGCGGTCGAACAGGCTCTCCCAGGCGGTGATGACGGTGAGGGGCAGAGCGGCTGTCTCGGCCACCGAGAGCGTGTGCGGCGCATGACCCACGATGTTCTCGTTCACGAGGTGGTATCGGGCGTCGGTGCCGGGGCGGTCGATCTGCCCGGCGTAGTAGACGCGATCCCCCACCGCGAAACGCGTGATCTCGTCACCGACGGCGACCACGACTCCCGCCGCGTCATATCCGAGGATCCGCGGCGCACCCGACGTGGGAGCGCCGGCGCGCACCTTCACGTCGACGGGATTCACCGACACGCCCTGCACCTCGACGAGGAGATCTCGACCGACGGGGTTCGGCACGGGAAGCGAGATGTCGCTGAGGGACGTGGGATCGGTCACGGGACGCCGACCGCGGGCGCCGATCGCGGGCATGCGCTCGGGGAGAGGATGCGACGAGGAGGCGGAGTTCGGAGTGTTCATGGTTGTCATGCGCGTCACGCTATCCGAAGCACTCTAGTTACCCGCAAGCGCTCCTGCTATCCAAAAGATACTGGCCTGCATCGTGGAGATGGGCGACCTCGGCGGAGCGTTCCCGCCGCAAGGAGCGCCGAATCGCGATACCCAGCAGCGAGGCTGTTACATTCAACGGCATGCGCGCGGCGAACTCCTCGGTCGGAACAGCGGACCAGGAACGGTCGGATCGGCGCGGACTCGCGGTCAGCCTGTGGATCCTCATCCCTCTGATCCTCCTCGTGACGTACTTTGCGCAGATCCTCGAGTCGTTCAGCGCTGTCGGCTGCGAAGGCGACTGCGATCTGGATCTCGCCTTCGGCGCCCGCGCCGCTTATCCGTGGGCGATCGGGGCCTCGGTCCTCGCGGCGGTGGTCGTCGCCGTGGTGTCCCGACGCACGAGGAAGCCCGCGTACTGGGGCCCGTTGCTCGGCGTCGTCCTCGTCCTGCTGTCGGCGATCGTGACCAGCATCCTGTTCCAGGTCGGCCTGGCCCCGATGCACGAGCGGAACGACCGGATCGCGAGCGGCGAGATTCCGGTCGAGACGCCACCGCCGCTCCCCGACCCCGTCGGAGACTGGGAGGCGAGCGTCGGCGGCACCCCGTACCTGCGGTTCTCCGCCGACGGCACGGTTGACGGCAACGACGGATGCAACGACTTGAGCGGCCGATGGACGCAGGACTCCTCCGGCAGGATCGACCTGGAAGCGCTCGTCCCCCAGACGACGAACGTGTGCGACGGCGTCGACACCTGGCTGAGCGTCGGTCGCTCGGCCGACATCGTCGACGGGTACATGTACGTCAACGGCGATATGGACTCACCCATCGGAGGCCTGCAACCGGCGCGCTGAGGCTCGGATCGCACCCCGGGAACCAGAAAAACCCCGGCGAACCGGGGTTTCGTTCTGTAGCAGGAGCGGGGCTTGAACCCGCGACCTCACGATTATGAGTCGTGCGCTCTAACCAGCTGAGCTACCCTGCCGCGAGGCATCCGTCCGCGTGAGAAGAATGCTTGCGAGCCCCGAGTCAGGATTGAACTGACGACCCCTTCCTTACCATGGAAGTGCTCTGCCACTGAGCTATCGGGGCGTGCTGCCCCTCGCGGGGCAACCGTACGAGAATACCATCACTGTGGCGTCCTCATGAAATCGAGCCGGTCAGTACGACGTTCGACCCGCGTTCTCCTTGAGCCACGGCATCGGGTCGATGGTCGATCCGTTGACGATGAGCTCGAAGTGCAGGTGGGCGCCGTAGGAACGGCCCGTGTTTCCGGTCTTGCCGACGACAGTGCCGACCGTCACCGTGTCGCCGGCCTTGACGTTCAGAGACCCGTACTGCATGTGCGAATAGTGGCTCGTGATGACCTGGCCATCGATGACGTGGTCGATGTAGACCGTGACACCGAAGGCACCGCCCTGTTCGGTCGCGATGCGGACCGTGCCGTCGGCGATGGCCTGGATCGGCGCGCCGTTGCCCGGCACGAAGTCGATGCCCTCATGGAGGCGGCCGCTGCGCATGCCGTAGCCGTAGCTCATACCCACGCCGACGAGGAACGGCCACTGGATCGCGGCGTCGGGGTCGTTCGTGAAGATCTCGCCCGAATAGTTGATGCCCTGCTCCGCGGCGACCTCGGCGAGCGAGACCGTGCTGAAGTCATCGGCGCGGGTGAGCGCCTCGCTCTCGACACCGGATGGCGCGACGAACGCCTGGATCTCACCCTCGGCCGTGTCCTTCGCTTCTCCGGCGGAGGACGACACCAGCGACATCGATGCCGCCGAAGCACCCTGCACGCCGGCGACCGCCTCGGCGGGGAGCGTCATGGACACCGCGAGGAGACCGGCGAGGCTCATCACCCCGACGGTCGCGCTGAGAGTCACGGCCTTGCGGATGTTGCGGGGACGACGGGCGGCCACATGCATGGCGGCGACGGGCTCGTCGTCGGAGGCGCGCGCCGACTGCGCCCGCGCACGGTCGGCTGCGGAGACGGTGGGAACGGAACCGGTCGCACGGAACGCGCGGGACGCACGCTCGAACGCGTCGGCGTCGTCGCCGGGCACGTCGGGAACATCGGCGATGATCTGCTCCGGGTTCGGAGCGATGAAGGGCTCGACCAGCGGCTCGGCGGCGACGTCGTCGGCCGTGGGGCGCTGACGGGCGGCACGCCGGGAAAGCGGGGCGACAGCAGCGAGGGCCACGGCTGTGGCGTCGACGGCGGCAGTGGGGGCGGCGGCAGTGGGCGCGGCGGCGGATTCGGCGGCAGAGATGGGTGCCGTCGGTCCCGCCGCGGGGGCCTCAGAGGCCGCAGTGCGGAGTCGGCTGGACCGGCGCGTGGGCGCAGAGGCAGCCTGGGAAGTCTCGAAGGGCAAAGCGTTTCTCTCGGTCGTGCGTCAAGCTCGGGGGGCGCAAACTTTGACTTTCACCTTCGGGTGGCGAAAGTAACGATCGCATAAACCATATCTTGATCAGTCTGGGAATGCCATGAATCGTTCAATGTTTCTGGTCGAGGATGGCGCGCAGTCGCGAGTGCACTTCCACCCCGCCCGCGAGCAGCATCGGACGTGGGGAGTCGATGTCGATGCGCGACACCACACCACCCGCTTCTTCGACGAGGAGGGCACCGGCGGCGAAGTCCCACGGACGAAGCCCCCGCTCGAAGTATCCGTCCAGTCGCCCCGCCGCGACGAAGGCGAGGTCGAGTGCTGCGGCTCCCATGCGTCTCAGATCCCGGGCCATCGGCATCACCCGCCCCACGGTGGCGATGTCGCCCTCGTGCGTGGTCGGGTCGTAGCCGAACCCCGTGGCGAGCAGCGCTCCGGCCGGGGTCTCTCCGGTCACCTCGAGACGGTCGCCGTTCGACCACGCGCCCTGGCCGCGGGCGGCCGTGAACATCTCGCCGAGAGCGGGGGCGTTGACCGCACCGGCGAGTGCTTCCCAGGTCTCCGGATCGGGATCGCCGCGGACGGCGGCGATGCTCACGTTGTACGCCGGGATGCCGTATGCATAGTTGACGGTGCCGTCGATCGGATCGACGACCCACGTGATCCCGCTGCTGCCGGCCTCGGCACCGGTCTCCTCCCCCAGGAAACCGTCGTCGGCCCTCGCGGCCCGAAGGCGTTCGCGGATGAGCGCCTCGACCTCACGATCGGCTTCGGTGACGATATCGGCCAGCGACGACTTGGTGGCCGCCAGACGCACCCCCTCCTGTCGACGCGTGCGCGCGAGCCGTCCGGCTTCTTCCGCGATCTCGCTCGCGAGCTCGAGGAGCTCGAGTTCGAGTGTCACTGGGCAGGCCGCTGCGGGGCGGGGGGAGGCGGCGGGAAGGCCGGCAAGGTCTCCTGCGGAGGAGCCGTCGGCTGCGCGGCCGGCGCCGGTGGCACCGGATGCTCTCCCGGAGCCACCTGCGGCGAGGCGACCGGTTGCGTGAACTGCGGAGCAGCGGGCTGTGGCGATGTGGGCTGTGGCGATGTGGGCTGGGGCGCGACCGGGAAACTCGAGACCGGCGCTGCGGCGAGCGCCTGCTGCGGCGGCACGACGGTCGGGTAACCCGTGTAGTAGGCGTTCCAGTCGGGCGATGCGTCGGGAAGCGCCGGGAGCGGGGTGATGCCGTCTGCGTAGGTGGGCCAGGACGGCGGCGATGCCACAGCGCGATCGGCGGGCGTCTTCTTCTTGGGAGCGAAGAGCGCGTTCAGCAGTGGGATCAGCGTCGTGCCGACGGCCACCAGGATCGTCAGCGCGACCACGATGCGCCAGTAGAGCTCGCCGTAGTGGAACGTGTTCGGGAAGGCCAGGAAGAACACGAGCATGCCGACGAGGCCAGCGAGGAACGTGATCGTGACGATGTAGATGACCCGCGTGAATGTTGTGACGTATCGCTGCGCCGCGGGAGTGAACAGGCGCACGTGCAGCAGGGCGAGCTGAAGGATGCCGATCACGAGGAGCAGCTGGAAGAAGCGCTCGGCACCGAAGTAGAAGCCGTCTTCCGGCAGCCAGATCTTCACGGCTCCGACGAGGAGCGCGACGATCCAGCTCACCATGCTCGCCAACTGGAGCCAGTCGGGACGGTTCGGCGCGAGACCGGCTTCGAGGATCGCGATGCCGGCGAACGCTGCGAGCAGCAGGATCGTGAGGAACGCCCGGCCGATCAGACCATCTTGATCGCCGATGAGCACCCAGATGACGCACACGAGCGCCGCGGCGATCAGGGCCCCGATGGCGATCCACAGGGAACCCCTGATGAGCAGCGACATGTTCTTCTTCTCACCCTGCGTCTGATGCGTGGTGATGTCCGGCTGGGACATGGCGATCCTCTCGTCGTGCGGCGATGCCTTCATCCTGCCACGCGCGCCCGCAGATGCCACGGGCGCCGCCCTCGTCGCCGAAGACCTTTCCCGATCTCTGCCTCTGTGGAGGAGAGGTCAGCCGGCTTTCTTCGCCGATGCTGCGGCGAAGGCTGCGACTCTGGCCTGCGCATCCGGCGTCTCCAGGGCTGCTCCGATCGAACGCGCCTCCTCACTCAGCTGCTCGACGAACGTGCGCTCCGGCTGCGATCGCACCAGCCGCTTCGCCTGGCCGTAGGCGTCTGCGGCGCCCGCCAACCAGAATCGCGCGATCTCCTCACCGCGAGCACGCACCAGTTCCGCCTCGGAGACGGCGTCCGCACCTTCGACGGCCTCGGCGACGAGACCCCAGTCCACAGCCTCCGCCGACGACAGCAGTCGATCCTGCAGCACGAGCTGCAGGGCGCGGCGCTGACCGACGGCACGGGCGAGCTGAGCGGAGACCGACAGATCCGGGGTCAGACCGATGTTCGCGTAGAGGCTGCCGAGCTTCGATCGCGAGCCGACCACGGCATAGTCGCTGCACAGCAGAATCCCCAGACCACCGCCGGCCGTGGTGCCGTGGGCAGCGGCGACGACAGGCACCGCCGATTCCGTCAACGAGCGGATGCCGGTGTTGATGACCTCGGCGAGAGCGGTGATCTCCGCGCCGGAAGCCCCCATCGTCGTCGCCATGTCGATCACATCGCCCCCGGCGCAGAAAGCGGGGCCGACGGCATCGATCAGGATCGCCTTCACATCGGATCTCGACGTCGCCTCGGCCGTCGCGTCCTTCCAGGCGTGTGCGAGGTCGGCGTTGAAGGCGTTGAGGCGAGCGGGGCGGTTCAGCGTCAGCCGTGCCAATCCCTCTTCGACGGCGAACAGGATGGCATCACTCATGGCTTCTCCTTCGAGCGCAGGACGTGTGGGACCAGCGTAACCGCGATCAGACCCGCTCCCAGACCTGCGAGACGAAGCTCTCCATTCGGCGACGCGTGCCGTCGAGGCGGAAGTCGACCTGCCCCGGAGTCCTGACCTCGTTCGGTGCGAGCGGGTGGGCGAGACGCACGTTCTCGTGGCAGGAGAGGTCGGCGCACATGTAGGTGCCGAACGAGGCCCGGACTTCGGCTTCGGTGAGCGGTCGCATCAGTCCAGTCTATGAACCGTTCGCACTCGCGAGGCCACGTCACATCCGCCGCATCGTGACCATCGAGAAGACCGTCTCGAACAGCTGAGCCGCGAACACCGATGCCCAGACGGACGCCGCGAGAAGAAAGACGACCTGGATGGCGATCATCACGATCAGCGGTGTCGACCCCCGTCCTCCCCGTCGACGGACCACGACATGACGACCGATCACGTAGACGAGAGAGGACAGGAAGGTCCATGCCCAGGGGAAAGGTCGGGAGAACCCTCGGCCGGCGAGCTCGCGGGCATCGAGGGCGGCGAACCAGACGGAGAGCCCGTAGATCGTCCAGCCCGACAGCGTCAGGACCAGGTACCACGGCGTGAGGAAGGCGTTGATCTCCGCGGCGATGAATCTCTCCACGTCGAGGGACGACGAGCCGTCCAGCGGGACGACGGCGAGCATGTCGAACATCCCCTGCTGCATCTGCACCAGGTATCCGATGGCGGCGATCGCGCTGAGCACCGGGAGGAGCACGATCAGCCACACCCATACGGTGTTCGCGCTCGTTCCCTCCGGGACCGACGGGAACTCCCCCGACGTCACGGGGGTCGGCGCCTCGCCATCCCATCGGGATCCGTCCCACCATCGCGTCGCACCCTGGTCATCGGTGTACCACCCGGCGGGGGCGCTCATGGTCGCTCTCCGAGGTCGACGCGGGCGCGGATCGTCTGGAGCATGTGACCACCATATTCATGGTGGCGACATCCGGGAGGCGGGGATGAGAGAAGGCCCCCGCGGTGATCGCGTGGGCCCTCGGATTTCCGCAGTCTTCCGCGGAGGTGATGGATGGTGGCGAGTGAGGGATTCGAACCCCCGAATGCAGAGCAGTCTGATTTACAGTCAGATCCCTTTGGCCGCTTGGGTAACTCGCCAGAGCGCACCCGTCCGACTTCGACAGCCAACCGGGGGCACGAGAGACAAGCATACCTGTCGGAGGCGGGTGCAAGAAATCGGACCGTCAGCTGCCGCTCACGCCGCGACCGGAGGCCTCCAGCGACTCGGGCGTCCGCAGGAGTCCGCCCTCTGCGCGACAGGTCGCGGCGGCGACATCCATCGCGCGCAGCAGCAGTGCGCGCCACTCCCCCAGGTCGGACGGAGACGCTGTGACCAGGCCCTCTGCGACGGCGGCGAGAGTCGCATCCCCCGCGCCGACGGTGTCGATCACCGCGCCGGGAAGCTGCGCGATGGGGGCGGAGACGATGCCGGCATCCGCGTCGATCGTGGCGCCGTCGGCACCCGCGGTCGCGAGGACGGCCGCAGCACCGAGGTCCCGCAGGCGCGCGCGCAGCGCGTCGAGGTCACCGTCGTAGAGGATCGCCGCATCATCCGCACCGACCTTGACGATGGCAGCCGAAGCCACGAGCTGTTCGAATCCGCGGACGAACTCCTCCCGGTCGCTGAGCATCCCGGCGCGCGGGTTGGGATCGATCGCGACGCGTGCGTCTCCCAGGGCATCGCGCAGTGCGTCGACCTCCGCCGGCTCATCGAAGGGGAAGCAGCTGATCGCGACGAGCCCGGCGTCGGCGATCGCCTGACGAGCGTCGTCGGAGTATCGGATGCTGCGTCTCTGGGCGGCCTCGTTGAAGACATACTGCGGTTCGCCGTCGGCCGCCCGCTGCACGATCGCGCGGGACGAGCCGAGGGGGGCCTCACTCCCTATCAGGCGCACACCGTGGTCGGACAGGTACTCGCGGATGTGCGCGCCTGCCTCGTCCTCCCCGAGCATGGCGATCAGCGTCGTCTCGACTCCCAGCCGCCGCAGTCCGACGGCGACGTTGAGTGCCGCACCGCCCACGAGCTCGCGGACGCCGGAATCGTCGCGGATCTCATCGATCAAGGCATCGCCGATCACGACAACGGAACCGGCGGAAGAAGTTTGATTGCTCACCCGCCGACACTATCGTGGCGCCGTGCACCGACGGGCTGCACCGCGTTCCACTCCCGTCGCGCCGCCGACGAGCAGTACGGTGTGGACATGAAGCCCCGAGTCGCCGGCGCTGCCGCCGCTTTCCTCCTCCTCGTCGTTCTGACGGCGTGCACCCCGCAGGTAGGCGATGGCGGGGACCCTTCGCCCAGCCCCACGGAAGGCCACACGGCAGGCAGTGAGGAGACCAGCAGCCCGTCGCCCACCCCCACTCCGATGACCGCTCCCGTCGCCCTGCCGACCGACTGTCGTGCGATCTTGTCGGAAGCCGTGCTGGCCGAACTCGGCGACATCCCTCTCAACGACGCCGCCTTCGGGCCTTCGGGAGTGGGCGCTGACGGTGCCCTCACCTGCAATTGGGCGGACCCGCGTGCAGACACCACGCGACTCACGACGACGATCTCGCGGATGAACCGCGGGCCCGCGCTCGACAAGCTCAATGCGCTCGCCGACGACGAGGGCTTCTCCTGTTTCACGCCGGACGGCGGCACGCGCTGCGAGAAGACCTGGCCGAACGAGCAGTACCCCGTGACCGACGGCCGCACGCTGTTCTGGCGTGATGATGTGCTCATCGACACGCGCTACACGAACCTCGCGCCGACCGGTTACACCTCGAGCATCGTGGAGCACATCTTCGGCTGACGTCCAACGCGCTCCGCGCGTGTCAGGATCTTCCGCCGACTGCACGGCTTCTCGACGAGTGCACGGCTCGGCGACACACGTCACCCGTGCGCTCGGCAGCTTCCCGTGCACTCGCGCCACATCGCACACCGCCGGGCACGCAGAAGGCCCCAGGCGAGTCGCCTGGGGCCTTCTGCGTCACTCAGTACTCAGTACTGCGGCTCTCGCCTCGATCAGTTGTAAGTACCGGGGGTGATGTCGTCCGTCGAGAACGCGTCGAAGTCGACGTAGCCGAAGTCACCGTCGGCGTACGCACCGTCGGATGCGAAGATCCGGTTCGGGTAGCGCTCGCTCTTGGCTTCCTCGGTGGCCTCGACGGTGACGTCGCGGTACTTCGAGAGACCGGTTCCGGCGGGGATGAGCTTACCGATGATGACGTTCTCCTTGAGACCGACCAGCGGGTCGCGCTTGCCCTGCATCGCAGCCTCGGTGAGCACGCGGGTCGTCTCCTGGAAGGAGGCGGCCGACAGCCACGATTCGGTCGCGAGCGACGCCTTCGTGATACCCATCAGCTCCGGACGGCCGGACGCGGGACGCTTGCCCTCTGCCACAGCCTCGCGGTTGATCGACTGGTAGCGCTTGAGGTCGACCATCTCACCCGGGAGCAGGGTCGTGTCGGCGTGATCGACGACGGTGACCTTGCGGAGCATCTGACGGACGATGACCTCGATGTGCTTGTCGTGGATCGGCACACCCTGCGAGCGGTACACGCCCTGGACGCCGCCGACGAGGTAACGCTGCACCTCGCGAGCACCCATGACACGCATGATCTCCTTGGGGTCGAGCGTGCCCACCAGGATCGGCTGACCGACCGTGACGTGCTGCCCGTCCTCGACGAGAAGCGTCGCGCGCTTCAGCACCGGGTAGATGACCGGCTCGTCACCGCTGTCGGGCGTGAGGATGACCTTCTTGCCCTTGTCGGTCTCGTCGATCGCGATGCGGCCATCGGCCTCGGCGATCGGCGACGCGCCCTTGGGGGTACGCGCCTCGAAGAGCTCCTGCACACGGGGAAGACCCTGCGTGATGTCATCCGCCGATGCCGAACCACCCGTGTGGAAGGTACGCATCGTCAGCTGGGTACCGGGCTCACCGATCGACTGGGCCGCGATGATGCCGACGGCCTCGCCGATGTCGACGGTCTTGCCGGTCGCGAGCGAACGGCCGTAGCACTGCGCGCAGACACCGACGGCGGAGTCGCAGGTCAGGACCGAGCGCACCTTGATGCTCTCGACACCGAGCCCGACGAGCTTGTCGATCAGCACGTCACCCACGTCGTCACCGGCCGAGGCGAGAACCTCGCCCGACTCGCTCACGACATCGGAGGCCAGTGTACGAGCGAACACCGAGTTCTCGACGTTCGCGTCGCGCACGAGCTCACCCTGCGAGTTCGGTGCGGCGATCGGGAGCTCGAGGCCCTTCGACGTGCCGCAGTCCTCTTCGCGGATGATGACGTCCTGCGAGACGTCGACCAGACGACGGGTCAGGTAACCCGAGTCGGCGGTACGCAGAGCGGTGTCGGCCAGACCCTTGCGGGTACCGTGCGTCGCGATGAAGTACTCCGCAACCGACAGACCCTCGCGGTACGAGGAGATGATCGGACGCGGGATGATCTCACCCTTGGGGTTGTTCACCAGACCACGCATACCGGCGATGTTCCGGATCTGCAGCCAGTTACCACGAGCACCCGACGACACCATGCGGTTGATGGTGTTGTCCTCGGGGAAGTTCGCCTTCATGGCGGCCTGGACCTCGTCGGTGGCCTCGGTCCAGATCTTGATGAGCTCCTGGCGACGCTCGGAGTCGGTCGTCAGACCCTTCTCGTACTGCGACTGGACCTTCGCGGCCTGCTTCTCGTAGCCGGCGACGATCTCCGCCTTGTTCGGCGGGGTGAGGATGTCGCTGAGGGCGACGGTCACACCGGAGCGCGTTGCCCAGTAGAAACCGGCGTCCTTGATGCGGTCCAGCGAGGCAGCCGTCTCGACCTTGGGGTACTCCTCGGCCAGCTTGTTGACGATCTGCGACAGCTTGTTCTTGTCGGCCTGCTCGCGGACGAACGGGTAGCCCTTGGGCAGCGTGTCGTTGAAGATCGCCTGACCCAGCGAGGCGTCGACGAGACCGTGACGCTCGTAGCCCTCGGGAGCTTCGCCCTCGAGGAAGGTCAGACCGGGGATGCGGATGCGGATCTTCGCCTGCAGGTCGAGGGAACCCTCGTCCTTGGCCAGGATCGCCTCGCCCACGGAACCGAACGCACGGCCCTCACCGGCTGCGCCCTCCTTGACCGTGGTCAGGTGGTGCAGACCGATGATCATGTCCTGCGAAGGCAGGGTGACCGGACGGCCGTCAGACGGCTTCAGGATGTTGTTCGACGCGAGCATCAGCACGCGGGCCTCGGCCTGAGCCTCGACCGACAGCGGCAGGTGGACAGCCATCTGGTCGCCGTCGAAGTCGGCGTTGAACGCCGCGCAGACGAGCGGGTGCAGCTGGATGGCCTTGCCCTCGACGAGCTGAGGCTCGAACGCCTGGATGCCCAGACGGTGCAGGGTGGGTGCACGGTTGAGCAGCACCGGACGCTCGCGGATGATCTCCTCGAGCACGTCCCAGACCTCAGGACGGGTGCGCTCGACGGCGCGCTTGGCCGCCTTGATGTTCTGCGAGTGACCGAGGTCGATCAGGCGCTTGATCACGAACGGCTTGAAGAGCTCCAGAGCCATCTGCTTGGGCAGACCGCACTGGTGCAGCTTCAGCTGCGGGCCGACGATGATGACCGAACGGCCCGAGTAGTCGACACGCTTTCCGAGCAGGTTCTGGCGGAAACGGCCCTGCTTACCCTTCAGCATGTCGCTGAGGGACTTCAGGGCACGGTTGCCGGTACCGGTGACGGGACGACCACGGCGACCGTTGTCGAACAGTGCGTCGACGGCCTCCTGCAGCATGCGCTTCTCGTTGTTGACGATGATCTCGGGGGCACCGAGGTCGATCAGACGACGAAGACGGTTGTTGCGGTTGATCACACGGCGGTACAGGTCGTTCAGGTCGGAGGTCGCGAAGCGGCCACCGTCGAGCTGGACCATCGGGCGCAGCTCCGGCGGGATCACCGGGACGACGTCGAGGACCATCGCGGCCGGGCTCATGCCGGTCTCGAGGAACGAGCTGACGACCTTGAGGCGCTTGATCGCACGGATCTTGCGCTGGCCCTTGCCCTCGGAGATCTGCAGACGCAGGTTCTCCGCCTCGGCGACGAGGTCGAACGCCGCGAGGCGACGCTGGATCGACTCGGCGCCCATGTAGGCCTCGAAGTACTGGCCGAAGCGGTCCTGCAGCTCGTGGAAGACGTCGTCCTCCGGGCGCAGAGCACCGACCTCGAGGGTGCGGAAGTCCTCCCACACGCGCTCCAGCTTCAGGATCGCCTCGTCGGCACCCTTGCGGATGAGCGACATCTCCTTCTCGGCGGCGTCCTTGACCTTCTTCTTGGCGTCGGCCTTGGCACCCTCTGCCTCGAGGGCAGCGAGCTCCTCCTCCAGCTTGGCCAGGCGCTCCGCGATCTTGGCATCGCGGCGGTCGCCGAGCGTCTTCAGCTCGAGGCGGATGTTGTTCTCCTGCGTGCCCAGGTCGCGGTGACGAGCTTCCTCGTCGACCGAGATGACCATGTAGGCGGCGAAGTAGATGACCTTCTCGAGGTCCTTCGGCGCCATGTCGAGCAGGTAGCCCAGACGCGAGGGCACGCCCTTGAAGTACCAGATGTGGGTGACGGGAGCGGCGAGCTCGATGTGACCCATGCGCTCACGACGGACGGAGCTCTTGGTGACCTCCACGCCGCAGCGCTCGCAGACGATGCCCTTGAAGCGGACGCGCTTGTACTTGCCGCAGGCGCACTCCCAGTCGCGGGACGGGCCGAAGATCTGCTCTCCGAAGAGACCATCCTTCTCCGGCTTCAGGGTGCGGTAGTTGATGGTTTCGGGCTTCTTGACCTCGCCGTAGGACCACGCGCGGATGTGGTCTGCGGTCGCCAGGCCGATGCGAAGCTCATCGAAAGTTGTGGACTCGAGCACTAGTTCTCCTGTGTCGGAAATTCTTTTTGAGAAGTCTGCTTCGGTGGGCCCGGAACGCGTGTCCCGGGCCCCCGAAGGATTAGATCTCGTCGATCGAGGCGGCCTCGAAGCGGCTGGAGATGTTGATACCGAGCTCTTCTGCGGCGCGGAACGCCTCATCGTCGGTGTCGCGGAGGTTCACCAGCGTGCCGTCGGCCGAGAGGACCTCGACGTTCAGGCAGAGCGACTGCATCTCCTTCATGAGCACCTTGAAGGACTCGGGGATGCCGGGCTCCTGGATGTTCTCGCCCTTGACGATCGCCTCGTACACCTTGACGCGGCCGAGGATGTCGTCGGACTTGATCGTGAGGAGCTCCTGGAGCGCGTATGCGGCGCCGTAGGCCTCGAGGGCCCACACCTCCATCTCACCGAAGCGCTGTCCACCGAACTGCGCCTTACCACCGAGCGGCTGCTGGGTGATCATCGAGTACGGACCCGTGGAACGTGCGTGGATCTTGTCGTCGACCAGGTGGTGCAGCTTCAGGATGTACATGTAGCCGACCGAGATCGGGGCCGGGAACGGCTCGCCGGAGCGGCCGTCGAACATCTGGGCCTTTCCGCTGGAGTCGATCAGACGGACACCGTCGCGCGTCGGGATGGTCGCGTCGAGGAGACCGGCGATCTCCTCCTCGCTCGCACCGTCGAACACCGGGGTGGCGACCTTCGTGCCGGGAGCGGCCTCGAATGCCTGCTCCGGCAGACGGGCTGCCCACTCCGGAGTGCCTTCGACCTTCCAGCCCTGCTTCGCGATCCACCCGAGGTGGGTCTCGAGGACCTGGCCGAAGTTCATTCGACCGGGGATGCCGAGCGGGTTCAGGACGATGTCGACCGGGGTGCCGTCCGCCATGAACGGCATGTCCTCGATCGGGAGGATCTTCGCGATGACACCCTTGTTGCCGTGACGGCCGGCGAGCTTGTCACCCTCGGTGATCTTGCGCTTCTGGGCGATGTAGACCACGACGCGGCGGTTGACCCCCGAGCCGAGCTCGTCGTCGCCGTCCTCGGCGTTGAACTCCTTGACCGCGATGATCGTGCCCTGCTCGCCGTGAGGCACCTTCAGGGACGTGTCGCGGACCTCGCGGCTCTTCTCGTTGAAGATCGCGCGGAGCAGACGCTCCTCGGCCGACAGCTCGGTCTCACCCTTCGGCGTGACCTTGCCCACGAGGATGTCGCCGGGGCGGACCTCGGCGCCGATGCGGATGATGCCGCGCTCGTCGAGGTCCTTCAGCAGCTCCGGGCTGACGTTGGGGAGGTCACGGGTGATCTCCTCCTTGCCGAGCTTGGTGTCGCGGGCATCGACCTCGTACTCCTCGATGTGGATCGAGGAGAGGGTGTCGTCCTTCACCAGGTCCTGGCTCAGGATGATCGCGTCCTCGAAGTTGTAACCCTCCCACGTCATGAACGCGACGAGGAGGTTCTTTCCGAGGGCCAGCTCGCCGTTCTCGGTGGCGGGGCCATCGGCGATGACCTCTCCGACCTCGACGCGCTCACCGGCGTTGACGACGACCTTCTGGTTGTACGACGTGCCCTGGTTGGAGCGGTCGAACTTGCGGAGGTGGTACTCCTGCGTCCCGCCCTCGTCGAGCATGACGACGACGCGGTCTGCGGAGACCTCGGAGACGACACCGGCCTTGTCGGCGGTGAGCACGTCACCGGCGTCGATGGCCGTGTAGCCCTCCATACCGGTTCCGACGAGCGGCGAGTCGCTGCGCAGCAGCGGCACAGCCTGACGCTGCATGTTGGCACCCATGAGGGCGCGCTGTGCGTCGTCGTGCTCGAGGAACGGCACGAGCGAGGTCGCGACCGACACCATCTGGCGCGGGGAGACGTCGATGTAGCCGATGTCCTCCGGGAGGAACATGTCGACCTCGCCGCTGCCGCCCTTGGGGCGCGCCAGCACGTGGCTCTCGATGAAGCGACCCTTGGCATCGAGCGGGGCGTTGGCCTGCGCGATGTTGAAGTCGACCTCTTCGGAAGCCGTGAGGTAGTCGATGTGCTCGGTGACGATGCCACCCTCGACCTTGCGGTACGGGGTCTCGATGAAACCGAACGAGTTGATGCGCGCGAAGGTCGCGAGAGCACCGATCAGACCGATGTTCGGGCCTTCAGGCGTCTCGATCGGGCACATGCGGCCGTAGTGCGAGGGGTGGACGTCACGGACCTCGACGCCGGCGCGGTCACGGGAGAGACCACCCGGGCCCAGCGCGGAGAGACGACGCTTGTTCGTCAGACCGGCGAGCGGGTTGTTCTGGTCCATGAACTGCGACAGCTGCGACGTTCCGAAGAACTCCTTGATCGCGGCGACGACGGGGCGCACGTTGATCAGGGTCTGCGGGGTGATCGCCTCGATGTCCTGCGTGGTCATGCGCTCGCGGACGACGCGCTCCATGCGGGACAGACCGGTGCGGACCTGGTTCTGGATCAGCTCGCCGACCGCGCGGATGCGACGGTTGCCGAAGTTGTCGATGTCGTCGGTCGCGAGACGGATCTCGGCCTTCTTGCCGCCGCGGATGCCCGTGAAGGTCTCCTCGGTGCCGGCGTGCAGGCGCACCAGGTACTTGATCGTGGCCACGATGTCCTCGACGGTCAGCACCGAGGAGGTCAGCGGCTGGTCCAGGCCCAGCTTGTGGTTGATCTTGTAACGACCGACCTTGGCCAGGTCGTAGCGCTTCGGGTTGAAGTAGAAGTTGTCCAGGAGCGCGCGGGCGGCCTCGGCGGCGACCTGCTCGCCCGGACGGAGCTTGCGGTAGATGTCGCGGAGCGCATCTTCCTTGGTGACGATCGTGTCCTTCGCGAGCGTCTCCTCGATCGAGGTGTAGCCGGCGAACTCGGCGAGGATCTCCTCGCTGGTCATGCCCAGTGCCTTGAGGAAGACGGTGACCGACTGCTTGCGCTTGCGGTCGACGCGCACGCCCACCTGGTCGCGCTTGTCGATCTCGAATTCGAGCCATGCACCACGGCTCGGGATGACGCGCGCCGACACGATGTCCTTGTCGGACGTCTTGTCGGGGGTCTTGTCGAAGTAGACACCCGGCGAACGCACGAGCTGCGACACGACGACGCGCTCGGAGCCGTTGATGATGAACGTGCCCTTGTCGGTCTGCAGCGGGAAATCGCCCATGAAGACCGTCTGGGTCTTGATCTCACCCGTGAGGTGGTTCATGAACTCGGCCTCGACGTACAGCGGAGCGGCGTAGGTCTTGCCACGCTCCTTGCACTCCTCGATCGAGTACTTCTCCGGCTCGAGGTAGGGGTTCGTGAACGACAGCTGCATCGTCTCGCCGAGGTCCTCGATCGGAGAGATCTCCTCGAAGATCTCGCCCAGACCGCTGTTCTCGTTGACGTCGGTGCGACCCTGCTTCTTGGCCTCGGCCACGCGCGCCTTCCAGGCGTCGTTGCCGACCAGCCAACCGAAGGACTCGGTCTGCAGGGCGAGAAGGTCAGGGACCGTCAGCGTGTCGGAGATCTTGGCGAACGAAAGACGGGAAGCTCCGCGTCCGTTCTTGGTGGTGGTGGATGTGGATGCGTTGCGAGCAGCAGCCAAGGGAATAACCTCCGTGAGCCCCGCAGGGCTTCTCGATTCCTTTGTCGTCAGGTGGAGTGTGCGCCCGGGAACTCGACAGATGCCGACCACCATATGAGGGCAGGGAGAAACGAGCGCAACTACTAACTATACGCACGATTATGCGACATGGCAAGCGCAGTCCTTGACCAATCTCGGAAGCTGCGGTATGAGTCTCCGATCGCCGGACCGGAACACATGCGGTCCGGCGATCGGAGGAGGTGATCTCAGGACGCGATGCCCAGCTCGTTGCCGGGGATCGACGCCAGCAGACGCCGCGTGTACGGGTCACGGGGATTCGTGAAGATCTCCTCCGACGTCGCCGCCTCCACGAGCCTGCCGTCCTTCATGACGCACACGTAGTCGCTGATCAGCCGCACCACCGCGAGGTCGTGGGAGATGAACAGGTAGCTCAGTCCGTACTCCCGCTGCAGGTCGCCGAGCAGCTTCAGGATCTGGTCCTGCACCAGCACGTCCAGCGCCGACACCGGCTCGTCGCAGACGATCAGATCCGGCGAGAGGGCGAGAGCCCGTGCGATCGCGACACGCTGTCGCTGGCCGCCGGACAGCTCGGACGGATACCGCCGCAGCATCGACTGCGGCAGGGCCACGTCGTCGAGCAGCTGCCGCACGCGCTTGCGCCGATCGGCGCCGCTCCCGCGCTTGTAGAACTCCAGCGGCTCGGCGATCAGGCGCTCGATCGTGAACATCGGGTTCAGGCTCGAGTAGGGATCCTGGAAGATCGGCTGCACCTGCTGCCGGAACTCCTTCGTCTCCGCCCGGCTCAGCGACGCGATGTCCTTGCCCTCGTAGCGGATCAGCCCGCTCGTCGGCTCGATCACCTTCAGCAGCATCCGCGCGGTCGTGGTCTTGCCGGAACCGGACTCGCCCACGATCGCGACCGTCTCCCCGCGCGGGATCACCAGCGACACGTCGTCGACGGCCACGAAATCCTCGCCGCGGCCCCGCACCGGGTACACCTTGGTGAGGTTCTCGATCTCGACGATGTTGTCCGCGGGGGCCGCCTCAACGACGGCATCGGCATCGGCGACAGCATCGGCATCGGCCGCCCGTTCCCGGGTCCGGAAGGCCTCGGGCCGCAGGCGTGCCGCCGCGACGGACGGGGCCGCCTTCACGAGCGACTGCGTGTACGGATGCTGCGGGTCCTCCAGGATCTGGCGCGCATCGCCCTGCTCCACCACCTTGCCGCGGTGCATCACGATCACCCGCTCCGCACGCTCGGCGGCGAGGCCCAGGTCGTGCGTGATGAGCAGCACCGCCGTGCCCAGCTCGCGCGTCATCTGCCCGATCTGATCGAGGATCGTCTGCTGCACCGTGACGTCGAGCGCGCTGGTGGGCTCGTCGGCGATCAGCAGTCGCGGCTTGCACGCCAGACCGATCGCGATGAGCGCACGCTGGCGCATGCCGCCGGAGAACTCGTGCGGGTACTGCTTCGCCCGCCGCGCCGGATCGGGAAGGCCCGCGGCGGTCAGCGCCTCGACCACCTTCGCCTGCACGTTCTGTCGGGTGGCGAGGCCATGCGCGAGCAGCGTCTCCGCCACCTGCGTGCCGATCTTCGCCACCGGGTTCAGGTTCGACATCGGGTCCTGCGGCACGAGACCGATGTCACGACCGCGGATCGTGCGCAGTTCGTGCTCGGGTGACCGCGAGATCTCCTTGCCGTCGAGCCGGATGCTGCCGGACGCGATCCGGCCTCCCCCGGCGAGCAGTCCGATGATGGCCATCGCGGTGGTGGACTTGCCCGAGCCGGACTCCCCCACGATCGCGACGGTCTCGCCGGGACGGATCTCGAGGTCGACGCCTTCGACGGCGTGCACGACGCCGTCCATGGTGGCGAAGTCCACGGCCAGTCCCTGGACCGACAGCAACGGTTCGGTCGACATCTGCTTCTCCTTCGCGGCGCTCACGGCACCGTCGTCCCGCGCGTTCATCGCGCCCTCGTCCGGGGGTCCATCGCCTCGCGCAGCGCTTCACCCAGCAGGGTGAAGCCGAGCGCCGTGACGGCGATGCAGATACCGGGGAGGAAGGCGAGCCAGGGCGCGATGGCGAGCTCGGCCTGCGCGTAGGTGAGCATGCGCCCCCACTCCGCCGTCTCGGGCCGTCCGCCGCCGAGGCCGAGGAACGACAGCGCCGCCGCATCGATGACCGCGGTGGCGAGCGTCAGGGTGCCCTGAACGATCACGGGTCCGATCGCGTTCGGCAGCACGTGCGACATGGTGATCTTGCCGCGACCCAGACCGAGCGTCTGCGCCGAGAGCACGTAGTCGCTGGAGCGCTGCTGCAGCATGGAGGCGCGCAGCAGCCGGGCGAAGATCGGCACCTGGGAGGCCCCGATCGCGATCATGATGGCGAACGGGGTCTGCCCGAGGATCGCGGCGATCGACACCGCCAGCAGCAGGTTCGGCACCGAGAGGATGATGTCGACGATGCGCATGATGAGCGTGTCGACCCAGCCGCCGAACGTGCCGGCGAGCAGGCCGAGGATCATGCCGCCGACCAGGCCCATGGCCGTGGAGATGACGCCGATCATGAGAGACGCCTGCGCGCCCCAGATGAGCTTGGACAGCACGTCGCCGCCGAAGCGGTCGAGGCCCAGCGGGAACTGCGGCAGCTCCCCCGGTCCCGGGATGTAGGTCGGCGTGATGTACTTCGCACCCGGCAGCGCCGTCTCCGGGTAGGGAGCGATCAGGGGCGCGAGCGCGGCGATGAGCAGGAACGCCACGACGATGGCCGCGCCGATCCATGCCGTCGGGTTTCGGCGGAGGCGGCGGAACACGTCCCGCCAGAAGCCGCCGGAGCCGTTCTTCAGATCGGCCTGGGCGATGGCGACGGTGTCGATGCTGCCGCCGCTCTCCGCGGAGGGGCCCTGGGCGGGCGGGAGCGCGATGGTCATGCGACCGCCTCCTTTCGGACGATGGGGAGGGACATCACTGCACCCTCACTCTCGGGTCGATGAAGCTGTAGGAGACATCGACCGCCAGGTTGATCAGCGCGTACGCGATCGCGATGAAGATGATGAAACCCTGGAGGACCGGGAAGTCCCTGGTGAAGATCGCTCTCGCCAGGAACGAGCCGATTCCGGGGAAGGCGAACACCGTCTCGGTGAGCACCGCCCCCGAGATCAGGAGCCCGGTCTGCAGGCCGATCGTGGTGATCACCGGGAGCATGGCGTTGCGCAGGATGAAGCGGTTCCGCAACGTCGGCGATCCGACACCCTTCGCGCGGCCGGTGCGCACGTAGTCGGCGTTCTGCACTTCCAGGACGCTGGCCCTGGTGATGCGGACGATGATCGCGAGCGGGATGGTACCGAGCGCGAGTGCCGGGAGGATCAGGTGCAGGATCGCATCCCATGCGGCATCGAACTCGCCGGTGATGATGCCGTCCCACACATAGAACCCGGTGGGATGGGTCGCGTCTATTCGTGGATTCTGGCGCCCGTCCGACGGCAGCCATCCCAGCTGGACCGCGAAGACGTACTTCAGGATGAACGCGAGGAAGAACACCGGGATGGTGATGCCGATCAGGCTCAGCACCACCGACGCGTGGTCGGTGAACTTCCCGTGGCGGCGGGCGGCCCAGTACCCCAGCGGGATGCCGATGCCCACCGCGAAGATAAGCGCCATGACGCTCAGCTCCAGCGTCGCGGGGAACCGGCGGAGGAACTCCTCCGTCACCGGTCGGTTGGTCTGGATGGAGGTGCCGAAGTCTCCCTGCAGGAGGCGTCCGATCCAGATGAAGTACTGCTCGATGAGGGGCTTGTCGAAGCCGTAGAGCTCGTTGACTCTCGCGACGGCCTCGGGTGTGGCCTTCTCGCCGAGCAGGGCGACCGCGGGGCCGCCGGGGAGGGCCCTGACCCAGGCGAACAGCAGGATGCTGAGCCCGAACAGGGTGGGGATGAGGAACAGCAGTCGCCTGCCGATGGTGCGCAGCACGAAGATCTCCGTCGATCAGAAGGTACGCCGTTCCCCCGGTCCCGCCGAATGCGCGGGACCGGGAGAGCGTCGTATCAGGTGGTCAGGCCTACTTGGTGAGGACGATGTCCGTGAAGACCTCGTCGTTCACCGGGCTGGCGGGATAGCTCTTCACGCGCGGGTCGAACGCCAGGGTCGGCGCCGGGTGCGCGAGCGGGACGCCCGGGATGAACTGGGCGACCATCTCGTTGATCTCCTCGTAGAGCGCCGTCTGGTCCTCGAGGTTGGAGACGCCGCGCGCCTCGTTCAACTTCTGGAACAGCTCGGGGTTGTCGAAGCCCCACTCGGAGCTCTGCTGGCCGAAGAAGACGCCGACGAAGTTGTCGGTGTCGTTGTAGTCGCCGGTCCAGCCGAGCAGGTGGATGCCGTGGTCCGAGGTGCCGGTGGTGCGGTCGAGGTACTCGACCCACTCCTCCGAGACCGGGGTGGTCTCGACGCCGACCTCGGAGAGCTGCGACGACAGCACCGTGAAGATCTGCTCGGGGTCCGGCATGTAGGGACGCGAGACGTTGACCGGGTAGTTGAAGGTGAGCTTCAACGGGTTCGCCTCGGTGTAGCCCGCCTCGGCCAGCAGCGACTTGGCCTTCTCGGGGTCGTAGTCGTAGGTCGTGACATCGGGGTTGTATCCGTTGACGACCTCGGGCACGAACTCGATCGCCTTCTGCGTGCCCTCCGGCAGCACCTGGCTGATCAGCGCATCCTTGTCGACCGCGTACGAGAGGGCCTCACGGACCTTCGGGTCCTGCAGCTCCGGGACCGCCTGGTTGAAGGCGAGGTAGAGGATCGTGAACGGCGGACGCGACACCATGGTGAAGCCGTCGTCCTCGAGCGCCTTGGTATCGGCGGGGCCGACCAGGTCGTAGCCGTCGATCGATCCGGACTCGAGCGCCTGGCGGCGAGCGGTCGGGTCGTCGATCGTGCGGAAGATGATCTCGTCGACCTGTCCCTTGTCTCCCCAGTACCCGTCATAGGACTTGAGCGTGACCTGCTCGCCCGGTGCCCATTCCTCGAAGGCGTAGGGCCCGGTGCCGACGGGGTGACCCATCGCGTACTCGGAGAGCTGCGGGGCCTCGGCGGAGCCGCTGACCTCATCCGCGCCGAACTCCTGCATCGCCGAGGGGCTCTGCATGGCGAAGGCCGGCAGCGAGAGCGAGGCGACGAAGCCGGCGAACGGCTTGTTCAGCTCGATCGTGACCGAGTTCTCGCCGTCGGGGGTGCAGGACTTGTACACGGCGTCCGCCGCGTTCGAGGCGTACCCCTTGAAGAGCTTGTTGTAGTAGTAGCCGAAGGCCTCGGACGCGGCGAGCCCCGTCCAGTTGAACCAGCGGTCGAAGTTCACGCAGACGGCCTCGGCGTTGAACGGCGTGCCGTCCTGGAACGTGACGTCTTTCTTCAGCTCGAAGGTATGGGACATGCCGTCCTCGGACGACTCCCACGACTCGGCGAGGAGCGGTGCCGGGTCGGCGGTACCGGGCTCGGTGCCGACGAGACCTTCGAAGATCTGACGCGAGACGCGGAAGCTCTCGCCATCCTGCGCGAAGGCGGGGTCGAGACTCGCCGGGTCGGAGGAAGCGGCGAAGACGAACGTGCCGTCGACGTCGCCGGAACCTTCAGACCCTTCGTCACCACGCTCGCTGGCGACGCAGCCCGCGAGGGCGAGCGCAGCGATCGTGGCTCCGGTTACGGCGATGAGTCCTCGCCGACGCTTGACTGATTGGTGCATTGTGTGACCTTCCCTGTCGGGCGCTTCGTTGCGCGTCCCGAGGCTTCTTCGCCTCGGGGACGGTGATGACTCGACGGTACCCAGCAGATCCTCAGATGCCAAACGCATCCATGTTGCAATCCGATATCAGCGCAGCCCGCACCGATCCGGTAGTGTCCAGATCGTGCCAGACACCACCCCGCTCGCCGTCTGCTTCGGCGAGGGCATGGTCGCCCTCGTCGCCGCCAATGCCGGTCCGCTCGAGGACTGCCGGACCTTCCACCGCTCCCTCGCGGGCGCCGAGTGGAACACCGCGATCGCCCTGGCCTCGGCGGGCATCCGCACCTCGGTCCTCTCCCGTGTGGGCGACGACGGATTCGGACGCTTCCTCCTCGCCGAGCTGCACGCCCATGACGTCGACGCCTCCGCGGTCGAAGTCGACGGCGACGCGCCCACCGGCCTCTACGTGAAAGAACTCTCGGCCCGTGACGACGGAGCGGTCGACGGCACCATGCATTATTACCGTGCCGGCTCCGCCGCCGCAGCCCTCTCACCGCAGACGCTGACCACACCGGCGGCATCCGCCCTCCTCGCCGATGCCGCACTCGTGCACACCTCGGGCATCACGCCGGCGCTCTCTGCCTCGGCGCTCGCGGCCCAGGAGGCCCTGTTCGCGGATCGACAATCCGACCGGCTGCTCAGCTTCGACCTGAACTGGCGCCCGGCGCTCTGGCGCGGCCGCGAGGCGGAGGGCAGGAGGATCGTCTCCGACTTCGCACGCCGGGCCGACGTCGTGTTCTGCACCAGGCCCGACGCGGAAGCCGTGTTCGGGACGAGCGATCCGCAGCAGCTGCGTGCGCTCTTCCCTGAGCCGCGGTATCTGCTCGTCACCGATTCGAGCGGGGCCGTGGCGTTCGACCGCACGGAGACCGCCGAGAGCGACGCGCTGGACGCACCCGTGGTGGAGACCATCGGGGCCGGAGATGCCTTCGCGGCCGGCTTCCTCGCCGGGATCCTCACCGGCCTGTCGCTGGCGGGGAGCGTCGCCCGAGGGCACCGCATCGCGACGCGTGCCCTGGTGAGCACGCGCGATCACGTGGACTGAGGCGCGTCGCCGCGGACGGAGAGATCCCCGCGGGGAGGAACAGCTACGCCCACAACTCCGCCTCACGCAGCGGCCTCCGCCCGACGAGGCGGATACCGATCATCAGGTGCGGCGTCGTGTGGGAACGGCGTCGTGGGTCCGCTGAAGCGAGACCGCAACCGGTTCGCCGCGGTGCTGCACGACACGCACGAACAGCACGTCGACGAGCGCGAGCTGAGCGATACGGCTCGACATCGCGGCCATCCGGAACGGCGATTCGTGCGCGTGCGTGAGCAGCACGACATCCGCTGCGAGCGCCAGCGGCGAGTCCGGTGCGCTGGTGACCGCCACGGTGAGGGCGCCGGCATCGCGCGCGACTTCGAGGGCACGCAGCGTCTCCGCGGTCTCTCCGCCGTGGGAGAACGCGATCGCCACATCGTCGGCAGTCCGCAGCGAAGCCGTCGTGACCGCGAGATGCGGGTCCGCCGAGTGCGACACGGAGCATCCGATACGTGACAGCTTCAACTGCAGGTCCTGCGCCGTCAGCGACGACGCCGCCTGACCGAAGAGGTCGATGTGCCGCGCGTCGACCACGGCGCGGGCGACCCGATCGAGGGCGAGAGGGTCGAGCGCCAAGGCGGTCTTCTCTATGGCGTCGATCTCCTGCGCAGCGAGCTTGGCGGCGATCGCCGCTGGACCGTCGTCGGGATCGATCGCCGTGGTGTCCAGACCGAACCGGGCCTGCTGCGCCTGTTCCAGGGTGACCGCGCGGGCGACCGCGACCCTGAGCTCCCGGTACCCGCTGTATCCGAGCGCCTGGGCGTACCGGGCGACCGTCGACAGCGACGTGTGGCAGAGCTGGGCGAGATCGTTGATCGCCAGGTCGACGACGAGTGTCGGGTCTCCCAGGATCGTCTCCGCGACGCGCGCTTCGGCGGCGCTCACCTTGGGAAGTGAGCGCCGCACCCGAGCGAGAACGTCGTCGTCCATGGAGGGAATCCCGTCTCAGCCGGCGCTGGTCATCCTCTGCTGCACCGGGAACCGTCCCAGGAGTGCTTCACGCGCCGTCTGCGCACCGAGCCTACTGGCTGCGGCGACCTCGATCGTCGGCAGCGGCAGCGGATTCGCCGTGGGGAGGCCGACGTTGACGACGACAGCACGAGGATCACGCACAGCGGCGCGCTCGACGAGTGCACGCTGCGCGGCGTCCGTGTCGGGACGATCGATCAGCAGCACCGTCGTGCCTGCGGCTGCGGAGACCTCGTCGATCACGCGGTCCTGTTCGGAGACCGGGGCGGATGCCACGTCGAGGCGCACCCGCAGACCATCTCCGGCCAGCGCACTCGCGACGTACGACCCCGCGCTGTCGACGGCGAGCGTCGAGCGTCGACGTGCGTCGATGACGGCGAGCTCCGACGTCGCCTGCGGGGCGTCGCCGGAGACGGTCACCACGCGGCGCACGATCTCCGCCGCGTCGAAGGCCTCGATCTGCTCGTGCGTCTGCTCCGCAGCGACGCGGAGCCTGGCGGCGAGGGATGCGACCCTGGCTGCCGCCTCCTCGACACGCGCCCGCGAGAGCGAACCGTCTCGCAGCGCGGCGACGATCCCGTCTCTGGCGGCGCGGAAGTCCTGCTCGTCCTGGTCGGGAAGAGCGGCATCACCCGGATTCGTCGGGTTCCCGATGCAGAGGAGGTCGGCTCCGGCAGCGAGCGCCTGGGCTGCTCCCCCACCGAGTCCGACCGTCTCACGGATCGCGGCCATGTCGAGGGCGTCCGTGATGATGACGCCGTCGTAGCCCCAGTCGCGCAGCATGCCGAGCACACGCGGGTTGAGGGTGGCGGGCTGCTCTCCCCACGCCGGAACCACGATGTGCGCGGTCATGACCGCGTCGACACCGGCATCGACCGCAGCGCGGAACGGCTCGAGGTGCACGCGCTCGAATTCCTCGAGATCGAGCGTGATCTCGGGGAGCGAGTGGTGCGAGTCCATATGGGTGTCGCCGTGGCCGGGGAAGTGCTTGACGCAGGCGGCGACCGCGCCGTCCTGGATGCCGTCGATCGTCGCGACGACGTGTCGCGAAACGAGCGCCTCGTCGTCACCGAACGCGCGAACACCGATGACCGGGTTGCGGGGGTCGGTGTTGACGTCGGCGACCGGACCGAGCACCACGTTGGCACCGACCGCACGCACCCGACGCGCGAGTTCGGCGCCGGTCTTCTCCGACGCGACGAGGTCGTCGAGCAGACCGAGCTGGGCGGCGCCCGGAACCGTCGAGCCGGTGGCGGACTCGAGCCGGGTGACGCTGCCGCCCTCCTCGTCGATGCCGATCAGGGCGTCGGGGTTTGCGTCGAGGATCGCGGCGCTGAGAGCGGGAAGCCCCTCGCCGACGTTCTGCCCGAAGTACACGACTCCGGCCAGCCCGTCACGCAGTTCCTCGCGCAGCCACCCAGGGGCTTCGGTGCCGAAGAATCCCGGCCACAGCACGCCGTTCGCGAGGCGTTCCAGGTCGTCGGTCATCCCTTCACCGCTCCCGCCACCATGCCGGAGGCGAGCTTGCGCTGCACCAGCACGAAGAAGATCATGACCGGGACGGTGATGATGGTCGACGCGGCCATGATGCTGCCCCAATCGTTGGAGTGCAGACCGAAGAACGACTTCAGACCGATCGAGACCGTGTACTGGTCGGTCTGAGCCCCCAGGATCGTCATCGCGAAGATGAACTCGTTCCAGGCGGTGATGAAGCTGAAGATACTGGTCGCCACGAGGCCGGGCATGACCAGCGGCAGCAGCACCGAGCGGAACATGCGCCACCAGCTCGCGCCGTCGATGTATGCGGCCTCTTCGAGCTCGACCGGAACGGCGGCGACGAAGCCGCGGAGCATCCAGATGCCGAACGCGAGCGACAGCGCGACGTAGACGACCATCAGGCCGAGGATGCTGTTGAGCAGGCCGAGGCTCTTCACCTGCAGGAACAGCGGGATGACGAGCGCCTCGAGCGGCACCATCTGCACGATCAGGATCATCATCAGGATCGTGGTGCGGAACTTGAACTTGAATCGCGCCACCGCGACGGCCGCGAGGAGGCACACGAGGGCGCTCACGAGGACCGTGACGAGCGCCACGATGGCCGAGTTGCGCAGGTAGGTGCCGAATCCGCCGTCGGTGAGCACGAAGGCGAAGTTGTCCCAGGTGAACTCCTGCGGGAGCAGCGACTGCCCACCACTGGAGGCCTTGCCGTCGAACGCGCTGGAGACCATCCAGTAGACGGGGAACAGCGTGAAAATCAGGACCGCGGCGACCGCGATTCCGATTCCGATGCGGGAGCGGAGCCTCGGACGCGGGTTCACAGCTCGTCCTCCTTCATGAGGGAGCGGATGTAGACGATCGTGATGCCGATCAGCACCAGCGTGAGCAGCACGGCGAGGGCCGCACCGAAGCCGTAGCGGTTCTGGCCGAAGGACTCCACATACGACCAGACGCCGAGGTTGAGCACCTGACGGTTGCCACCCCCACCGCCGGGCATCAGGTACACCTGCGCGAAGACCTTGAAGTCCCAGATGGTCGACAGGATGATCACGACCGAGAAGACGGGCTTGAGCGTGGGGAAGATGATCTTCCAGAATCGACGCCAGGCGCCGGCACCGTCGAGAGCGGCGGCCTCGAGCATCTCCTTCGAGACACCGAGCAGGCCGGCCAGCACCGTGATGGCGACGAACGGGAAGCCGTGGTGCACCACGTTGAGGAGCACGATGGCGTAGAACGACCACTGGTTGGTGAACCAGTTCACCGGGTCGTCCATGAGACCGAGGTCACGCAGCACCGAGTTGAAGATGCCGCGGTCGGCATCGAAGATGAAAGTCCAGACATAGGTTCCGGTCACGGCGGGCATCGCCCAGGCGACCATGATGCAGCTGGAGACGATGACGCGCCAGGTGGTGCCGAGGCGTGCGAGCAGGAGCGCCACGAGCGTGCCGACGGCGACCGTGACGAACACGGCCACGGCGGCGAACCCGACGGTGTTGGGCAGCACCACCGTCCAGAGGGTCGGGTTGGTGAGCGCCTCGACGTAGTTGTCGAGACCGATCCAGTTGTTCTCACCGGTGTTGATCTCGCGCAGACCGTAGTCCTGCAGCGAGTAGATGAACACCTGGACGAGCGGCCAGAGCATGAGCACCGCGAGGATGGCCAGCCCGGGCGCGAGAAGGAGCCAGGGGCGGGCCGCGACGATCGAGAGACCGCGTCGCTTCCGGCCGCCGGCCACGGAGGCGGAGGTGGACTCCGCCTTCGTGGCCGGCAGTGGCGCTTGCACCATCGACATGGAAGGGATGCTTCCTTACTTCTGGTTGAGGAGTTCGGTCATCTCGGCGGCGGCGTCCTTCGTCGCGGTCGCGACGTCCTTCTGTCCGCTGAGGATGGCCTGGATCATGGAGTTGGTCGTCTTCTTCGCCTGCACGGCACCGAAGTTCGGGGTGACCGGGACGGATGCTCCGCCGTCGACCATCTGCTCGGCGAACGGTGCGACCAGCGGGTCGGTCGAGGCCAGGGCCTCTTCCATCGCGGACTGCACACCCGGGAAGTACCCGGTCTCGTCCGACCACTGCTCGGCGAACTCGCCGGTGGTCATGAGCTTGACGAACTCCCACGCCAGGTCGGCGTTCTTGGTCGTGTTGAAGACCGAGAGGTGCGATCCGCCGAGCACGGACGGAGCGATGCCACCGTCTTCGCCCGGGATGACGGCCGCGCCGATCTTGCCCTCGAGGTCGGGGTTCGCCTCGACGAGCGACTTCGGCGTCCACGAGCCCGAGAGCATCATGGCGACGTTGCCCTGGGTGAACGCGTCACGGAGGTCGGTCTCCTTCCAGGTGGTCGCACCCGCGGAGGAGAAGCCGTGCTCGGTGGCCAGGCCCGTGTAGAACTCGATGCCCGCCTGCGACTCCGTGCTGTCCAGCTCGCTGGTCCAGGTCTTGCCGTCCTTCGTGGCGATCTCGCCGCCGGCGCCCCAGACCCAGGGGTAGACCTGGAACTCGGCGTCGCCCGGGACCGGGAAGGGCAGCATGTCGGGCTTGGCGGCCTTGATGGCGTCGCCCGCAGCCACGATGTCGTCCCACGTCTTCGGGGCCTCGAGTCCGAGCTCCTCGAACACGTCGGCGCGGTAGACGAGCGAGCGGACGCCCGCGTACCACGGCATGCCGTACAGCTCGCCGTCGTAGGTGCCGGCGACCTCGAGGCCCTCGACGAGGTCGTCGCGGAGGCCCTTCTCGGCATCGACGTACTCGTCGAGCGGCTCGAGCGCACCGGCGTCGGCGAACTCGGCGGTCCAGGTGGTGCCGGTCTCGGCGATGTCGGGGGTCGTGTCGCCGGCGATGGAGGTCACGAAGCGGTCGTGGGCGTCAGCCCACTGGATCTCCTCGATCTTGACCGTCGCGCCGGTCTCCTTCTCGAAGGCGTCGGACACCTTGTCGTAGAAGGCGGAGGCATCGGGGTTCGTGCCCTTCATGATCCAGACGGTGAGTTCCTGACCCTTGCCGTCGGTGGAGCCGGTGTCGCTGCCGCCGGCGCAACCGGCGAGAGCGAGCGTGGCCACGGCGCCGAGCGCCACGGCCGAGAGAATGCGCTTGTGCATTGCGGGGATCTCCTCTTTGAAAAGTCCTGGCAAGCATCGGGTACTCACCGGGGGTTAGGAAAAAGTATCCACGACTAACTAATTACCTGCAAGTTCCTCTCACAATCGTCATGCGGCCGTAACATCAGCTTCTCCCGGTAGGCTCCCCGGATGGTTCGCCGCACCCCTGACAAGGACCGTTCGACGGTCGCCCGCCACGCGACGCTCCCCTCCCGCCGGCCCGCCAGAGGAATCCTGAAGATCGCCGGCATCACCCTGGGCATCGTGCTCGTCTCCGCGATCGCGGTCGCTGCCTTCGTCGTGACCGACTACTTCAACCGCTTTAATGAGGGCGCCGTCACCCTGGAAGGGGCGCCCGAGGTCGAGCCGCCCTCGATCAGCGCGTACCCCGGCGAGTTCAGCATGCTCATCATCGGCACGGACGAATGCGGTGAGGTGTCGACCGGCCTGCTGGGCGAGCGCTGTTCCGAAGCCGACGGGGGGATCCTCAACGACGTGAACCTGCTGGTGCACGTGTCGGCGGAGCCCCGCAACGTCACGGTCGTCTCGCTCCCCCGCGACCTCATGATCCCCACCCCCGAGTGCACCAGAGAAGACGGATCAGTCGCCTCGGAGACGAGCAAGTCGCAGATCAACTCGATCTATCAGAACGCCGGGATGTCGTGTGTGGCGAAGAGCGTCACCGAGCTCACCGGCATCGAGATCCCCTTCGCCGCGAAGATCGACTTCGACGGCGTGATGGAGGTGACCGATGCGATCGGCGGTGTGGAGGTGTGCATCGGTGGCGATGGCATCCGCGACCGGCACACGGCCCTCGACTGGGAACCGGGACTGCGCACCGTCTCGGGTTACGAAGCCCTGCAGTTCATCCGCACCCGGCACGGCGTCGGCGACGAGAGCGACATGGCGCGCGTGTCGAACCAGCAGCAGTACATGTCGCGCCTGGTGAAGAAGATCATGAGCGACGAGGTGCTCTCCGACCCGGGGAAGGTGCTCGGGCTCGCTGACACGATCGTCGACAACATCGACCCCAGCGACGAGTTGGGCAACCCCGTCCGACTCGCACAGCTCGCCCTCTCGGTCAAGGACGTGCCGTTCTCCGAATTCGTCTTCCTGCAGTATCCGGTGTTCACCGACCCCGACGACTCCGACCGCGTCGTCCCGAACCGGGACGCCGCGGCCAGCATCTGGGACGCGTTGAAGGCCGGGCAGCCCGTGCAGCTCACCGGGGACGTCAGCAACAACGGAGGCGTCGAGCTCGTGGAGCCCGCACCGGGCGCCGAACCTCCTGTGACGGAGACTCCCGCCACCGACGCTCCGGCGACCGACGCCCCGGCACCGCGCGCGACGCTCGACTCGGCGATCTCCGGACAGACGGCGGAACAGGAGACGTGCGCGAACGGAAAGCAGCGCTGAGCCGCACCGCCAGCGCGTAGGCTCGTGCCCATGGGCCGGACGAGATCGCGCGACACCGAGCATCCCCAGGTCCGGTTGGATCACGGCGGCATCGCCAGCATCATCCCGTCGGAGTTCACGAGCGGCTTCGAGCTGATCGTCGACGGCACGCCGCAGTCGCACGTCGATCTGGACGACCCGACGCACCTGCACTTCGAGTACATCGTGCGCATGGGGGCGGTGATCGACCAGCTGCCGCCCGGCCCGCTGACCGCCGTGCATCTCGGCGCCGGTGCGCTGACGATCCCGCGCTACATCGAGAGCACGCGTGCCGGTTCGCGCCAGCAGGTGATCGAGCTCGAGGCCCCCCTCGCCCAGCTGGTGCGGGAACATCTTCCTCTGCCGAAAGGGGCGGCGATCCGGATCAGGATCGGCGATGCCCGCGAGGGCGTGGCGAAGCTGCCGAGCGGCCTACAGGCCAGCTGCGACCTCGTCGTCTCCGACGTCTACTCGGGAGCCCAGACGCCCGCCCACCTCACCAGCGTCGAGTTCTACCGTGAGCTCGCGGAGCTGCTGGCGCCCGGCGGCGTGCTTCTCGTCAACGTCGCCGACGGCCCCGGTCTCGCCTTCGCCCGCCGACAGGCCGCGACCATCGCACACGTGCTCCCCGAGATCGGCATCCTCGCCGACACACAGGTGCTCAAGGGCCGGCGGTTCGGCAACCTCGTCGTCGCAGCCTCGGCCGCTCCCCTGCCGACGGAATGGCTGCCGCGCATCCTGGCCGCCGGTCCCCACCCCGCGAAGATCGCGCAGGGTGCCGAGGCCGACGCCTTCTTCCACGGGGCACGGATCGTGACCGACGCCGACGCCATCGCCTCCCCGCGGCCCGACGCCTCGCTCTTCCTGCGCTGAGCCACGAGCGTCTCCGGCGTCCGAGGAGAGGCACGATCGGTGACAGCAGCGCCGGGGCGCCGTGTGTCGCAGAGAGGATGCGGAGACCAGGGCGCGCCGCCCCGACGACCCCGTCACCGGAAGGCAGACTGGTGGGGGACGCTGCGGAAGGAGAGCAATGAGTTTGATCCGGGGATACGACCAGGACACCCTCCGCGAGAAGGTCGATCTCGACGAGTGCGAGGCACGACTCGCGGAGATCGATTCGCAGCGCAGCCTGCCCGCTCTGCTGGAGCGCGTGTGGCTGCTGAAAGTGCTCGACCGCCTCGACGAGGCGCTCGCGCTGGCCGATGAGACGGTGCGTCAGGCGCGCATGGCCGGCACCCGGAAGGACGTTCTGCGCGCCCGCGTGCTGCACGCCACGATCCTGCAGTATCGGGGCGCGCACGCCGCAGCCGAACAGGAGCTCTCGACCTGCGCGACCGAGGCGGAGGGGCAGCGCTGGCTGTCGATCGCCGCGTTCGCGTACCAGCACCACGGCAAGAACGCCTACGACGCAGGCGACTACGAGACCGCCAGGGAGAGCTTCAAGCAGTCGCTGTTCCTCCGGCGCGAGTCGGGTGCGGAGGACAGCGAGCTCGAGACGGCGCTCCTGGCCATCGAGGCTGTTGAGCGGCGCCGCCCGCCGCAGCTCATCGCGGGCTGAGTCTTCGTGCCACCGCGATGTCGGCGGCATGGCTTAGCCTGATCGCATGGCGGAACTCGACCGTGTGCGCGTCTGGGGCGAAGCACTGATCACGCTGCACCTCGACGACAGCTGGTCGTTCGGCTTCGACAACGCCAAGCGGCGGGCCGGGCAGTGCGACTACACGAAGAAGCGCATCACCGTGTCCCGCTATCTCGCCGCACGCTTCGAAGACGACGACATCCATCAGGTGCTGCTGCATGAGGTCGCGCACGCCCTCGCCGGTCACGCCGCTGCGCATGGTCCCGCGTGGAAGCGCGTCGCCCGTGATCTCGGCTACGTCGGGGGAACGACCCACCACGGTGAGACGGCCGAGGAGCTCGCCCCCTGGGTGGGCAGCTGCCCCGCAGGTCACGTCACCTACCGGCACCGCCGCCCGACGAGACCGACATCGTGCGCCCGGTGCTCGCGCACATTCGACTCCCGCCATCTCTTCGCCTGGACCCGACGGGAGATCTCGACCGACGTGCGCCTCGCCGCGCAGATGCCGCGCTGACCGCGGCTCAGCCCTTCGGGTCGTCGCGGCTCTCCGCATCGGTCGTCAGTGCTGCGCCGGGTTCGACGGCCGCGCCGGAATCGACCACTGCGCCGGAATCGACCCCCGCGCCGGATTCCACGGTCACATCGGCAGCGCTGCGCCGACGACGCAGCAGGGCTGCGATCGCGCGCCAACCGACCAGGAACGCCCCGAGCACGAGCGTCGCCACGATGATGAACGGCAGCTCCGCCGTGTCGCCGCTGAGCACACGGATGAGCATCCCACCCGCGACCGTGACGGCCCACACCACTGCACCCCATGGCAGCGACCAGGGACGACGGGGACGGCCGGGCAGCAGCGCGGCGAGGAGATGGCCCACGAGCAGAGCGATCAGGAACGGCCATGCCGTGAGCAGGAACCCCGCAGGGTTCTCATCGTGGGACGCGCGACCGATCGCGGCGAAGATCAGCACGAGCACGACATCGACGACGACAGCGGGAAGGTACCTCATGCCACGACCCTACGTGCCCGCGGCCGTGCCGGTGCCTGCCCCGCGGTAACCGGCGGAGATCTCCGTGTCGGGAGGATGTCCTGCGGCCGCGCGTCCGCCCGTCGGGGAGAAATCCTCCAAACGGGGTGGGCATGCGCATCAGTCGAAGCGGACGAACGATCCCTCGTGGAGCACCGGGACGACGTCGACCGCATCGAGGACGGCGGCATCCACCACGGAGGTCGGAATCAGACCCGATGCTTCGATGCGGGCGGTCGCGACGACGCCGGCGGCGAGCTCACGGCCGGATCCGCTCGCACCGATCATGTGCCGCACCGCGCCGCGCAGGGCGTGGAAGCCCTCGGCGGCGACCGCGGCGTCCGGAGCCGTGTGGTCGATACCCCGATCCGAGAGCGCCGAGACGATCGCACCGGCCCCGAGCTGATCCTCGACGGCGAACCGCAGCGCACCCGCCTCATCCAGCTCGCCGGCCGCGATCACCGCGACAGAGGTGCGTGCCTGCCGTCGCTCCTGGATGGTCTGCACGGCCCGTGCGACGGCCGCCGCGTTGCGGATGCCGCCGACGAGCACCGTCGCCTCGGAGGGAGCCGCAGCGACGACGGCCGCCCCGTTCCGCGACCACCCCTCCGCGTCCGCGAGCGCGACCGCAGAGCCGGACGCCGTGGCATCGATGACCGTGGAGGAGAACCGCAGCACATCGACGACCACGACGACGTCGGCATCGGCGAGGCGGGCGAGACCCGCGGTGCCCCAGTCGAGGCGGACCTGGTAGGTGGACTGATCGAACGGCGACGGCATCCGACAAGCCTAGAGGCGTCAGTCCGCCGCGAGCGCCTCGACCGGGGCCACCCTGGTCGCCAGTCGGGTGGGCGTCGCCGCCGCCACCAGCGTCAGCACCGCCGTCGCGACGACGATGATGGCGACGGGGATCCACGGGATCTGCGGAGCGATGAGTCCCGCGGGAACGAAGTCCGGCAGGGTCGGCACCGATCCGAGCAGCGACTGCGCGGCGATCCAGCCGTATGCCACGCCCAGCACGAGTCCCGTCAGCGTCGCGGCGACCGTGATGTGGGTCGCCTCGAGCAGCACCATCCGTCGCACCTGGCGATTGGACAGCCCGATCGAGCGCAGCAGCCCCAGTTCGCGACGACGCTGCACCACGCCGATAGTGAGCAGGTTCACGAGCCCGACCGCCGCGATCACGGCCGAGACGGCGACCAGCACCATCATCACCGCCGCGAAGGCGTCCATCGGGGCGAAGAACGCCGCAGGAACCTCTCCGGTGGTCTGACTCATCATCAGCCGCTTGGCCGACTCGAGGGCCACGGCGAACATCGTCACCAAGGTCACGCCCATGACCACGCCGATCGCCATCCTCGACGAGCGTTCCGGGTAGCGCAGCGCATTCTCGGCCGCGAGACGAGCCGTCGCGCTCGATCCGAACATCCGCCCCACCAGTCGCAGGACCGGGGGCATGAACAGCACGGATCCGAGAGCCAGGCCCGTGAACGAGAGCACACCGCCGAAGAAGGCGACGACGACCCCGAGCGGTGTGACGAGACCGACGAGCACACCACCCACGAGGAGCGCGGCACCGGCGATCAACAGCACCCAGGCGCCGATGTGCCGACCCGGCGTGCCGGAGACGTCGTCGTGCGTGCGCTCGACAGACCCGCCGAGCGCCTGCAGAGGCGTCACCGACAGCACACGGCGGGAACCAGCCCATGCCGCCGCCCAGGTCGTGAGGGCCACGCCGATCGCCGGCAGCGCCACGAATGGCTGCACGAGGGAGAAGTCGGTCGGGGCGTTGGCGATCAGCTGCCCGCCGACCTGCACCCCGACGACCGCGAGCACGAGACCCGCGAGCATGCCGATCGCCGCCCCGAGCAGCCCGACGACGAGCCCCTGCGTGCCGACCTCGGCCCGCTGCGAGCGCGCGGTCGCCCCGATCAGACGCATGAGCGCGATCTGACGGGTGCGTCCGGCGATGATCGTCGAGAAGGTGTTCGCGGTGACGATCGCGGCGACGTACATCGCCACCACGGTCAGCAGCACCGACAGCAGTGCGACCACGAACGCGAGCGTCCCGCTGTCGCCGATGAAGGGATCGGCCTGCAGCACGGCGCCGATGTAGGCCGTGATCTCGACCAGGAGCACTCCGAACGCGGCGGACAGCGCGGCGACCAGGACGCTCGCGCCCATCCCCCGGTCTCGCAGCCAGGCCAGTCGAGGACCGGTCGCGCGGGTCTCGGGGACGACCGTGGCGACGGCGGTCATGCTGCCACCTCGGCGGCGAGCATGTAGGCCGAGATCTCTTCTGCGGTCTGACGCGGGTGGTCGGCGACGATGCGTCCGTCACCGAGGTAGAGCACGCGGTCGGCGTGGCTCGCCGCGATCGCGTCGTGCGTGACCATCGCGATGGACTGGCCGTGCTCACGGCTCGCGGTGGCGAGCAGACGCAGCACCTCGCGTCCGGTCTTCGAGTCGAGGTTGCCCGTGGGCTCGTCCGCGAACACCAGATCCGGTGCCGTGGCCAGGGCTCGGGCGATCGCCACACGCTGCTGCTGCCCGCCGGACAGCTGATGCGGGCGGTGAGAGAGACGCGAGCCGAGCCCGAGCGTCTCGATCAGTCCGTCGATGCGCGCCCTCTCGATCGCGCTCGGACGACGACCGTCGAGCTCGAACGGCAGCATGATGTTGCCGAGAGCGTCGAGCGTCGGCACGAGGTTGAAGGCCTGGAAGATGAAGCCGACCCGGCGACGACGCAGAATCGTGAGATCGATGTCTCCGAGCCCCGTGATCTCGGTGTCACCGATCCACGCCCGTCCCTCGGTGGGGCTGTCGAGCCCCGCCATGATGTGCATCAGGGTGGACTTGCCGGAGCCCGATGGCCCCATGATGGCGGTGAACTGTCCCCGGCGGATGCCGACGCTGACGTCGTCCAGCGCATGGACGGTGCCCTCACCGGAGCCGTAGGTCTTCTTCAGGTGCTGGACGCGGGCGGCGAGCCCCAGGTCGGTGGTCGTGATCTCCATGCATCCGACGCTATTTCCGCGGTACCTCGCCGGTCATCGCCCCCGGGGACCCTTCCGCATACATCGCAAGGATGATCCGCGGACTCCGCCCGCGGAACGGCGTTCAGGCGAGGCCGTGCTCGAACGCGAAGACCACCAGCTGTACGCGGTCGCGCAGCGCGAGCTTGCTGAGGATGCGGCTGATGTGGGTCTTCACGGTCGCCTCGCTCAGGTACTCCCGGCCGGCGATCTCGGCGTTCGAGAGCCCCCGGGCGGCGAGCGCGAAGATCTCCCGCTCGCGGTCCGTGAGGTCGGCGTACTGCGGCGGCACGGGCTTGGGTGCTTCGGCGAAGTGCTCGAACAGGTCGCGTGTCGCGGCGGCGGCGATCACGCTCGAGCCCGAGTGCACCGTGCGGATCGCGGCGAGCAGGAACTCCGGATCGGCATCCTTGAGGAGGAAGCCGCTCGCGCCCTGCCGGATGGCCCGTGCCGCCGCTTCGTCGAGGTCGAACGTCGTGAGCATGACGACGCGCGGCGGTTCCGGGCGTGCCAGGATCTCGGCGGTCGCCGTGAGCCCGTCCATGACCGGCATCCGGATGTCCATCAGCACCACGTCGGGCCGGGTCGTGCGGACGACCTCGAGCGCCTCCTTGCCGTCGCCGGCTTCTCCGACGACTTCGAGGTCGGGCTGGGAGGCGACGAGCATGCGGATCCCGGCACGGAAGAGCGCCTGGTCGTCGACGAGCACGACTCTGATCATTCGGAGACTCCGATCGGGAGCGTGGCGTGGACGACGAACTGTGCCCCTCGGCGCTCGGCTTGCAGACTACCGCCGACGAGCTGCGCACGCTCGCGCATGCCGATGACACCGTGCCCGCCGGGAGACACCGTCGCTTCCCCCGTGACGGTGTTGCGCACATCGACGTCGACGCGGTCCGCGAGCCAGGCGAGGTGCACGTCGACCGCGCCGTCCCCATGCCGGATCGCGTTCGTGAGCGCTTCCTGCAGGATGCGGTAGACCGCGAGCTGGATGGCCGCCGGCGGCTCCCCCGGCGGCATCGGGTCGACGGTGACCCGCGGTTCGATTCCGGCCTGCCGCACCTGCGAGAACAGCGCTTCGAGGTCGGCGAGCGTGGGCTGCGGGCCGTCGCCCTGCCGGTGCCGCAGCTGTGTGAGCAGCATCCGCACGTCGCTCAAGGCGCCACGCGCCGTCTGGGCGATGGTGCCGAGCGCCTCGGTCGCGAGTTCGGGCTTCACCGCGGCCGCGTACCTGGCCCCGTCGGCCTGCGCGATCACCACCGCGAGCGAGTGGGCGACCACATCGTGCATGTCGCGCGCGATCCGCACCCGCTCCTGCTCCTCCGCGGCGAGCGACTCCGCCTGCAGCTGGGCCGACCGGGTGCGGCGAGCGCGCAGGACGACGCGCCACAGCAGCCCGCACACCCAGGCGAACCCGAGCGCCATGACGGAGACGACGAGCAGCAGTGTGCCCGCGCTGACCTTCTCCCACCCGCTGCCCGTGCCGAAGGCGACGCCGTTGACGATGACCATGAACACGGCAGCGACCAGGCCGCCGAACAGCGCCGAACCGAATCCCCACCAGAGCACGCGGCGTGTGCCCCAGGCGGAGGTGGCGTACAGCACGAGCAGGATCGCGATGTCGATCGGCAACGGTCCGAACCCGGAGAGCATCTGCAGCACGGCGCCGGCCCATGCGGCAACGAGCGCCCACCCGGGGGCGAGCCGGCCGATGGCGACGCCGCCCGACATCAGGACGCTCGCGATGACAATGCCAGCGACCGCTGCTCCCCCGATCGCGGTGTTCCCCGTTCCGGGCCCGTAGAACACCAGCGACATCGGCACGAGCACGAGGAAGAGCAGCGCCGCCCCGACGATGTCGAGGATCAGCGCGGTGCGGGACAGCGGGCGGATCACTCCCCCACGCTACGCGAGGGGCCCTCGCGCCGGCATCCGTCGCGGGATGTATCCGCGTCCGTCAGGCGCGGGCGAGGATCTCGCCGTGCGGCACCAGATACCAGCCGTCGCCGTCGTCGGCCCAGCGCCTCCACGCATCGCTGATCTCCTGCAGATCGGCGCGCGTGGCCATGTCGCTGTCGACGAGCTGCCGCGCGAGGGCGGATTCGAGGATGCGGTCGGCCCACATCCCACCCCACCAGGCACGCTCGGCGGGTGACGAGTAGCACCACGTGGAGGCCGTCGCGGTGATATCGGCGAAGCCTGCGGCCCGCGCCCAGGACAGCAGACGGCGACCGGCGTCCGGCTCGCCGCCGTTGGCTCGTGCGGCCGCACGGTACAGCGCCAGCCAGCGGTCGAGCTCGGGCAGCACGGGGAACCAGAGGAAGCCCGCGTAGTCGGCATCGCGCGCGGCGACGATCCCGCCGGGAACAGTGACGCGGCGCATCTCCCGAAATGCCTGCACCGGGTCGCCGACGTGCTGCAGCACCTGATGCGCGTGCACGACGTCGAAGGAGTCGTCGGCGAAGCCCAGTGCGTGCACGTCCTCGACAGAGAAGTCGAGGTTCGTCAGGCCCCGGTCGGCCGCGAGTCCCTGGGAGAGCGACAGCGCATCCTCGTCGATCTCGGTCGCGGTCACGTGCGCGACGATGCCGGCGAAGTCGACCGTGATGCTGCCGGGGCCCGCGCCGACATCGAGAAGGCGGGTCGTGGACGTGAGGTGGGGGCGGAGGTACGCGGCCGAGTTCGCGATGTCGCGCACGTTGTGCGAGCGGAGGACGGATTCGTGATGTCCATGCGTGTACGAGGCCATGCGGTTCAGTCTGGCAGAGCCCGCCCTCAGTGCAGCTGCGCGACCATGCGGCGGATGGCCTCGCGGTCGGGTTTGCCGGAGGACAGCACCTCGATCTCGTCCACCATGATCAGACGGCCCGGTCGGGCATGCTTGCCGAGTTCGTCCTCGACCGCGTCGCGCGCCTGCTCGAGCTGCTCCGACTCGCTGCGACGCAGCACCTCGCCCCGGGCCGCGACGATCACGGACGCCTCGCCCCAGCGCTCGTCCTCCACGCCGACCACCACCGCCTCGTGCAGACCCGCGATCCGGCGGACGACCCGCTCGACACGATCGAGCGAGATGTTGATCCCTCCGGACACGATCACGTTGTCGGCACGGCCGTGCACCCGGACAACACCGTCTTCGACGAGACCGAGATCCCCGGTCCGGTACCAGCGGATGCCGTGCTCGTCGCGCACGAACGTGCGCGCGGTCAGCGATCCGTCACCGAGGTATCCCTCGGCGAGCATGGGGCCCGCGATACGCAGCTCGCCGTCGACCGTGCGCACGCCGACCGTGTCGAGAGGAACGCCGTCGTAGACGCAGCCGCCGCTGGTCTCGGTCGAACCGTAGGTGCGCACCAGACGCACCCCCAGATCGGCGGCACGCTCGCGCAACGGTTCGGGGAGCAATTGCCCGCCCACCAGGATCGCCCGGTAGGCCGTCAATGCGGCACGGACGGCGGTGTCGTCCGCGGCATCGAGCAGAGTCGCGACCTGCGCAGGAACGAGCGACGTGAACAGGTCCGGGACCCCGGCCCCTGGCGACAGCCGCAGCATCTCGAGGGTCGCCTCGGCGAACGATGTCGGCGAGAAGCGGCCCTCGATCCGCGCGGGCTGCGTGTCCGCGATGATCGAGCGCACCAGCACCTGCAGTCCCGCCACGTAGCCGGCGGGAAGGGCGAGCAGCCAGCGACCGCTCCCGATCCGCGCGGCCGTGGCCTCGGCGCTCGCCCGCAGGGCCTCCCCGCTGAGCGCGACCCGCTTCGGCACCCCACTCGACCCCGAGGTCGCGATCACGGCGGCGAGGCCGTCCGCCACGTCCTCCGGGGCGCCGGCCACCATCCCGAGCCCCAGCGCCGGACCGCCGTCGAGCGCGCGCTGCAGGGCATCTCGCAGGCGAACCGGATCTTCGGCATCCGTGGGGATCAGGGCGGTCATGCGCGTCTCCGACTCTGGGCTGCCCTGGTCAGTAGTGCCAGGGGAAGGACGACCAGTCCGGGTCGCGCTTCTCGAGGAACGAGTCGCGGCCCTCGACGGCTTCGTCGGTGCCGTAGGCGAGGCGGGTGGCCTCCCCCGCGAAGACCTGCTGGCCGACCAATCCGTCGTCGACCGCGTTGAAGGCGAACTTCAACATGCGGATCGCCGTGGGAGATTTCGTGAGTACGGTGCGCGCCATCTTCAGCGCCTCGCGCTCGAGCTCGGCATGCGGCACCACCCGGTTCACGGCGCCCATCTCGTAGGCACGCTGCGCCGAGTACTCCTCGGCGAGGAAGAACACCTCACGGGCGAACTTCTGACCGGTCTGGCGGGCCATGTACGCCGAGCCGTAGCCGGCGTCGAAGCTGCCGACATCCGCATCGGTCTGCTTGAAGCGCGCCTCTTCGGCCGAGGCGATGGTGAGATCGCACACCACGTGCAGGGAATGTCCGCCACCGGCAGCCCATCCCGGCACCACCGCGATGACGACCTTGGGCATGAAGCGGATGAGGCGCTGCACTTCGAGGATGTGCAGGCGGCCGACCGCTGCGCGGCTCGCCCCGTCGACGATCGCCGTCTCCGCGTCGGAGTACTTGTACCCGTCACGACCGCGGATGCGCTGGTCGCCGCCGGAGCAGAACGCCCAGCCGCCGTCCTTCGGGCTCGGTCCGTTTCCCGTGAGCAGCACCGCGCCGATGCGCGCATCCTGCCGGGCGATGTCGAGTGCGCGATAGAGCTCGTCGACGGTGTGCGGACGGAAGGCGTTGCGCACCTCCGGCCGGTTGAACGCGATGCGTGCGACACCGCCGTCTCGCGAGACGTGAGCGGTGATGTCGGTGTAGTCCTCCGCCCCGGGCGCGAGCACCCATTCGGCCGGGTCGAACAGATCGGAGACGAATGCGGTGGTCACGTATCCAGCCTATTCCTCGCGCCCACGCCGCGCCCGCCAGGTCTTCATCCAGCCGTCGACGATGTCCCAACCGACGCCCACCGCGATGCCGAACCCCAACAGGACGGCGAGGATGCGGAACACCCCGCCTTCGTCGGCCGACTCCGCCTGCCCTGACGCGAACTCCTCCCCGCCTGCTGCGGTGATCTGCGCGAGGAACTCCGGATTCACCAGGTCACCGGTCAGCAGCAGCACGAGAACCCAGGCGAGGAACGCGACGGCGAGCACCGTGTTCACCACGGCCAGTCCGGTGCTCCAGCGTCCCCTGCGGTAGAGGACGACGGCGAACACCGCCTCCGCGACGATGAGCAGTAACAGGACGCCGATCCCCCACGGCCACAACTGCGGATTCAAGATCGGCAACGCCCCGCCGTCGACGTGGACGAAACCACGGAAGCGATCCCAGAGGAGAGCACCGATCGCGATGCCGAGGAAGACGAGCGAGGCGATCAGCTCACTCCGCCCCACTCCCTTCTCTGTCGGCTCCGGCAGCTGATCCAGATCCCACTTCTCGATCGCGGTCGTGCTGTTCGAGCGCTCGAGGATGACGAACACGAGCGTGGTCCAGAAGCAGATGTGCAGGATCGCACCACCGGTCGCGAGGATCGAGGTCGAGATGATCTCCCCGACGGGGGCGTTGGAGATGGTCTGTCCCAGCGCGACGCCGCCCAGAACGCAGACGGGCACGATGATCAGCAGCAGCTTGAGCAGCCGCCACCAGGTCAAGTAGAAGCGCGGCCCGATGAGGTAGAGCGGGCGATCCGCGTAGCCTGCGGCCAGGATTCCCGGGTCGCCGAGTTCGGTGAGCACTGCGCGCTCTGCCGACTCCGGTGCCTCCCCCTGCTCGACCCTGGCCTCGATCGCGTCGGCGATGGAGGCCTCGAGCTCAGCGCGGACGTCGGCTTGGGCGTCGGGGCGCAGACTGCGGATCGTCGCGCTGATGTAGCGCTCGGTGAGTGTGAACGTCGTGGTCATGTCAGTTCTCCTCTGCGGTGAGGGACGCGATCGCGGTGGTGAGTGATCGCCATTCGTCGGTGAGGGTGTCGGCGAGGCGGATGCCGGCGTCGGAGGTGCGGTAGAACTTGCGGGGCCGCGCCTCGTCGGTGTTCCACTCGCTCGTGAGGTACTCCTGCTTCTCCAGGCGGCGGAGCAGCGGATAGAGGGTGTTCGCGTCGGTAGCGAAGCCGCGCTGCTCGAGCTGCTCGAGCAGCGAATAGCCGTACCCCGGCGTGCGCAGCAGCTGCAGGCAGGCGAGCACCACGGTGCCGCGCCGCAGTTCCTGCAGGTGCGTGTCGAGCGTCTCGTTCATGACGATCACATTACTGTGCGTCACACACCATTGTCAATCACACATTTATGCGCGATCCAAGGCGAGACAGGAGAGCATCGAGACGGGAAAGTGTCGAGGCGGGAAAGTACCGTGGAGACATGACGCTCGAGATCACGCGCATCGACCCGTTCGACGCCGCTGCGGTGGATGCCTGGTGGGACGCCTATGCGTCCGCCGAGCGCGCAGACCGCGGGGACGACATCCCCGTCTGGTCCCGGGAGGAGACCCGCAGCGAGCTGCAGCAGGAGTCACGGGTCAACGAGCGGCGCGCCTTCCTGCTGCACGACGACGGCCTCGTCGTGGGTGCCGCGAGCCTCACCCTCCCACTGAAGGACAACACGCACGTCGCCTACCTCGACATCGATGTGCCCCTCGCGCACCGACGGCGCGGAGTCGGGTCCGCCGCCCTCGCCTTCCTCGAAAGCGAAGCCGCGGCCGCCGGACGCACCACCGCGCAGGGCGACACCTCGTGGCGGTACGAGCTCGGCTCCGACGGCTCCGGCGACCCTGGCCGGGAGTTCGCTCGTCGACACGGCTACGCGCTCGCGCTCGGCGATGTGCAGAACAGGCTCACACTCCCCGTCGCGCCGACGGTGCTCGACGGCATCGATGCCGACATCGCCGCCGCGATCCAGGGCTACACGATCCGCAGCTGGGTCGGGCCGGTACCGGATGATGTCGTCGAAGGCTGGGCGATCCTCGATGCCTCGATCGACACCGAGGCGCCCAGCGGCGATCTCGACATCGAACCCGCGAAGCCCGATGTGGAGAGCATCCGCGAGCACGAGGACCTCCTCGTCCGGCAGAACCGCCTGTCGATCGGCACGATCGCCCTCGACCCGCGGGGCGAGGCGGTCGCCTACACGCAGCTGGTCGTGTCGGGGGACGACGGCAACGCCTACCAGTGGGGAACACTCGTACGTGGCTCGGATCGCGGCCACCGCCTCGGCACCGCGGTGAAGATCGCCAATCTCCGCCTGCTGCAGCACGCGGCGCCGCAGGCACGGGCGGTCTACACCTACAACGCCGAGTCGAATGCCCACATGCTCGCCGTCAACACCCTGCTCGGGTTCGCCCCCACCGAACGGATGGGCGAGTTGCAGAAACACCTGGCCTGACGTGCGGCGCTCAGAGACTCCGCGGGGACAGAATGGGCACATGATCCCGCCACTCGCAGACCTGCTCGACTCGGCCAGGGTCGTCGCCCTCCCGATGCACAGCCGCTTCCGTGGCGTGGACGTGCGGGAGGCCCTGCTCTTCGAGGGGCCGGAAGGGTGGGCGGAGTTCTCCCCATTCGTGGAGTACGAGGATGCGGAGGCGGCGACGTGGCTCGCCGCCGCGATCGACTATGCGTGGCGTGCGCAGCCGGAGCCGCTGCGCAACCGAGTCGGCGTGAACGCCACGGTGCCGGCGATCGATCCGGAGCGCGTGCCCGAGCTGCTGGCACGGTTCCCCGGATGCCGCACAGCCAAGGTCAAGGTCGCCGAACCGGGCCAGACCCTGGCCGACGACGTGGCGCGAGTGCGCGCCGTGCGGGAGGTCATGGGGCCGGAGGGACGCGTCCGCGTCGACGCGAACGGCGCGTGGAACGTCGACGAGGCCGAGCACGCAGTGCACGCGCTCGGCGAGTACGACCTGGAATACGTGGAACAGCCGTGCGCGACGGTGCCGGAGCTGGCGGAACTGCGCCGGCGCGTGAAGTACATGGGCATCCCGGTGGCGGCCGACGAGAGCGTGCGCAAGTCGACCGACCCGCTCGCGGTCGCACGTGCCGGCGCCGCGGATCTGCTCGTGATCAAGGCCCAGCCGCTGGGCGGCATCACCCACGCCCTGCAGATCGTCACCGCCGCGGGGTTGCCCGTCGTGGTCTCCAGTGCGCTGGACACGGCGGTCGGCCTGTCACAGGGGGCCGCACTCGCTGCCGCGCTCCCGTCGCTCGACTACGACTGCGGGCTCGGCACGGCGTCGCTCTTCCTCGACGACGTGGCGGACCTGCGTCCCGTCGACGGCACGATCCCGGTCGGCCACGTGACGCCCGATGCCGAGTCCCTCAACCGTCTCGCCGCGTCGGACGAGCGTCGCGAGTGGTGGTTCGCCCGACTCGCCCGCTGCCACTACGAGCTCTCGAGCAGCGCGCACTGAGCAGGGTGGACCTCTCCACCTCCACCCCGGCGAACTTGCGGACTACTGCTCGATGAGCAGCTGCACCAGACGACCGAGCTCTTCGCCACCGGAGTGCCGCAGCTGGGCGTCATCCTGGCCCGCCATGGCGCCGCGCACGGTCATGCCCTCCCAGATGATCATGAGCATGCGGGCAGCCGTCTCGGCCGGAAGGCGAAGGCGCAGCAGGCCGGCGGTGACGATGTCGTCGACGATCTGCGCGATGCTCGAGACCATCTCGCGCTCCTGCGCGAGGTAGGCCTCGCCGAACTTCGCGTCGCGCAGTGCACGGATACGGATCTCGCTGAGCAGCATGACACCGAGACGGTCGTCTCCGCCGAGCTCCATGATCTGCTGCACGAGGTCGATCGGATCGCACCCCTCGACCAGGGCACCGGCGGCCGTCAGCTCCTCGACGCGGGTGCGCACCGCGTTCACGCGCACCTCGGAGACGCTGGCGGCGAGCATGAGGAACAGCTCGTCCTTGGACTCGAAGTTCGAGTAGAACGCACCGCGGGTGAACCCGGCACGCTCGCAGACGGCCTCCACCGACGCTCCATCGAGCCCGACTTCGGCGAAGACCTGCGCCGCCGCCTCGAGCAGGCGGGCTCGCGTGTTCTCGCGGCTGCGGGTTGCGGGTGTCGACATCGAAACCTCCTGACCCTTCACTCTCGCATGATTCACACCCCGCACACAGGCTTGGCCGGGCGGGTCACCTTACGATACATCTATGTATTGGATACACCTGTGTATCCACCCCGCACCCCTCGGAGGAACGCGTGTCCACACTTTTGTCCTCACTCGGACGCTGGTCCTTCCGGCACCCGTGGCGGGTCCTCGTGTCCTGGCTGCTCGCGCTCGGCCTCGCCGGCGCCGGAGCGCTCGTGCTGGGCGCGGGAACCGACAACACGTTCTCCATCCCCGGGACGGAGTCGCAGGCGGGGCTCGAGCAGCTCTCCCGCTCGTTCCCGCAGGTGAGCGGCACGAACGCGCAGTTCATCGTGGTCGCGGCCGACGGCGACAAGATCACGGATGACGAGTACCGGGACGACATCGAGGGCGCGGTCGACGAGCTGAGCGACCTCGACGGTGTTCTCGCGGCCACCTCGCCGTACGACGAGATGGTCAAGGGCATGATCAACGACGACGACACCGCCGCCATCGTGCGCGTGCAGTTCGACGGCGAGTCCACCGACGTCTCGGACGAGACGAAGGATGCGCTGCGTTCGGTCGTGAGCGACCTCGACGCCGAGCTCCCCGCGGGCTCGCAGACCTCGCTCGGCGGCGACCTCTTCGCGATCTCCATCCCCGGCGTCACGCTCACCGAGGCAGTCGGACTGCTCATCGCCCTGCTCGTGCTGATCGTCACGTTCCGCTCGTTCGTGGTGGCGGGCCTCCCCCTGCTCACCGCGATCCTCGGCGTCGGCATCTCGATGGCCGGCATCTTCACCGCGACCGCCTTCGCGACCGTCTCCTCGACCACCCCGCTGCTGGCGCTCATGCTCGGGCTCGCGGTCGGCATCGACTACGCGCTGTTCATCATGGCTCGACATCAGGATCAGGTGCGCGCGGGCGTGGACCCGGAGGAGTCCGCCTCGCGCGCCGTCGGAACCGCAGGCTCCGCTGTCGTGTTCGCGGGCGTCACTGTGCTCATCGCGCTGATCGGCCTCGGCTTCGCGGGTATCCCGTTCCTGACCACGATGGGCATCGCCGCCTCCGCCGCGGTCGCCGTCGCCGTGGCGATCGCCGTGACCCTCACCCCGGCTCTGCTCGGCTTCATGAAGGGCAGGGTCGTCGGCCGCCCGAAGAAGGTCAAGGCGTCGAAGGCGAAGAAGAGCACCGCCTCCGACGCGTCGGAGGAGCCGAAGGACGTCGTCGCCCCGGTGAAGGGCAGCGCCCGCTGGGTCGGCGGCGTCATGAAGCACCCCGTGCTGGTTTCTCTCGCCGTCGTCCTGGGACTCGGGATCGTGGCCGTTCCCGCGCTGAGCCTCGACCTCGCGCTGCCGAATGCCGGTGTGCTCCCGAAGGACTCCGAGGCCCGCCAGAACTACGACCTCGTCGGGGAGCAGTTCGGCCCCGGGTTCAACGGTCCGCTGATCCTCACCGGCACGATCGTCACCTCCACCGATCCGCTCACCCTGATGGAAGATCTCGGCGACGCCGTGGCGAAGGTCCCCGGCGTCAAGGAGGTCGCCCTCGCGACGCCGAACGAGACGGCCGACACCGGTATCGTGCAGATCATCCCGGAGACCGCCCCCGACGACCCGGCGACCGCCGATCTCGTGCGCGAGCTGCGCAGCCATCACGACGAATGGCTCGACGAGTTCGGCATCGACCTCAAGGTCACCGGGTTCACGGCCGTCGGCATCGACATCTCCGACCAGCTCGGGAACGCGCTCTTGCCCTTCGGCATCTTCGTGATCGGCCTCTCGCTGATCCTGCTGACCATCGTGTTCCGCTCGCTCTGGGTGCCGATCACTGCCGCCGTCGGCTACCTGCTGTCGATCGTCGCCGCCTTCGGCGTGGTGGGCGCGGTGTTCGAGTGGGGCTGGTTCGCCGATCTGCTGCACGTCGCCAAGGTCGGGCCGATCATCAGCTTCATGCCGATCATCCTGATGGGCGTGCTGTTCGGTCTCGCGATGGACTACCAGGTGTTCCTGGTCTCCCGCATGCGCGAGGACTTCGTGCATGACAAGGACGCGACGAGCCCGAACCGTGCCACCCGGCGGGCCGCCGCGCTCCGGGCCGTGCGCAGCGGCTTCACCGGCTCGGCGAAGGTCGTCACCGCGGCCGGGCTCATCATGTTCGCGGTCTTCGTCGCGTTCGTCCCCGAGGGCGACTCGTCGCTCAAACCGATCGCACTCGGCCTCGCCGCCGGTATCGCATTCGACGCCTTCCTGGTGCGCATGACGCTGATCCCCGCCCTCATGGCGATCCTGGGCGAGCGTGCCTGGGAGCTCCCGCGCTGGCTGGAGAAGATCCTCCCCCGCGTCGACGTCGAAGGCGAGGCGGTCGAACGCGAACGCCACCTGGCCGCCTGGCCCGGCGACGGATCGGTCGTCGCGGCCGACGACCTCGAGATCAGCGCAGATGCGCCGCTCGTCGAGGGCCTGTCGATGCGCATCGCCGAGGGCGGTGCGGTCATCGCGACGGGCGGGGATCTGCGGACTCGTCGGGCCCTGGCCCTCACGGTCGCCGGACGCCTCGTGCCGACGGACGGGAAGCTCCGCGTCGCGGGACACCTGCTCCCCGGTCGTGCGGCCTGGGTGCGCGCGCACGTCGGCTGCGTGCTGGTCGACGACGCGGATGCCGCACTCGGCGACCTCTCCGAAGCGCTCCGTGGGAAGTCGCAGATCGTCGTGATCGACGGACTCGACCGCCTGACAGGTGGCCAGCGTGACCAGGCGACGGCCATGCTGCGCGATGCCGCGGCCTCCCGCACGCTCGCGGTGTTCGCCACCGCCTCCGATGCCGACTCGGCACGTGCCGTCCTCGCCGAGGCCGGATGGCCCGACCCCCAGACTCTCGACACGCGTGCTCCTCGCCGGAGTACCGCAGATTCCACCGAGGTGACCGCATGACCCTCCCCATCGAGCGCGCGCGCTCCCGCAAGCCCATCACCTGGCTGACCATCCTCGGCGTGCTGCTGCTGCCGGCTGCGGTGGGCGGCATCCTCGTCGCTGCGCTGCAGAACCCGACCGAACGCCTGGACTCGATGACCGCGGCCATCGTCAACCTCGACGAGCCCGTGACCATCGACGGTCAGATGACTCCCCTCGGACGCCAGCTCGCTTCGGGTCTAGTGGAGGGGTCGGACGACCTCGATTCGAACCTCACGTGGGTGATCTCGAACAAGGACGACGCCGCCGACGGTCTCGCCGACGGCTCCTACCAGGCCGTCATCACCATCCCCGAGGACTTCTCGTCCGCTGCCACCTCCGCCGGCACCGCGATCTCCGACGGCGGAGGAAAGGCCGAGCAGGCCACCATCACCGTCACGACCCCGGAGGACGGACTCGTCGCCGACGACCTCATCACCGGGCAGATCGCGGACGTCGCCGCCTCGACCATGGGCACGATGCTCTCCGAGGCGACGACCGAGAACATCCTCGTCGGCTTCACCACCATCGGCGACCAGATCGGCGAGGCGGCAGACGGCGCCGTGAAGCTCGCGAACGGCGCGCGCGATGCCGCCACCGGAGCGGCAGCGATCCCCGAAGGCGCCACGAAGCTGGCCTCCGGTGCGGGTGAGCTCGGGACGGGGGCATCGTCGCTCGCCTCCGGGCTCGACACGATCGCGGGCAAGACGCGCGAGGCTGCGGCCGGCGCGGGTGCGATCGGGGCCGGACTGACCGATGGCGGCGCGCAGCTGCAAGGAAGCGTCGCCGGGGTTCAGCAGCTCGTCGGCGGGATCCAGAGCGCCTCGGCATCCGCACGCTCCGCCGCAGACGACTCGGTCGCTCTCGCCCAGCAGCTGGGCGGAATGGCGCAGGCCGCCTGCACACCGCCCGTCGCGGACCAGGCCGAGTGCGCGCTCTACACCTCCCTCGCAACGCAGGCCGGCTCCGTCGCGACGGATGCCGGCACGGCATCCGGCATCCTCAACGCGCCCGAGGTCGCGAATGGCGTCGCCGCCCTCCCCGGTACGTTCACGACGCTGGCCTCCAGCATGTCGCAGGCCGGAGCAGGCGCCACCCAGCTCGCAGGCGGCCTCACCCAGCTCGCCGACCAGGGCATCGGAGCGTCGGCCACCGGCGCCCGCGGCCTCGCCTCCGGCGCGACCCAGCTCTCCGGCGGAGCGACCGCCCTCGCCGACGGAGCCACCGAACTGACCACCGGGCTCGACACCCTGGCGACCGGCACAGGTGACCTCGCAGGCGGGCTGCGCACGGCATCCGATTCCCTGCCCTCGTTCAGCGACACCGAGTCGAAGTCGCTCGCCTCGGTGATCGCCGACCCGGTGTCGTCGAACTCGTCGATGAACACCATCTTCGGCCCGACGGCGATCCCGCTGCTCGCGGCGGTCGTGCTCTGGTTCGGCGGTCTCGCGTCGTTCGTGGTGATGCGCGCGCACACCGCTCGCACCCTCACCTCGCGCCGGTCATCCGCTACTCTCGCGCTGCGGGCCTTCGCCCCGGCCGCGCTGGTCGGTGCGGCTCAGGGCCTCCTGGTGTCGCTGATCGTGCAGATCGTGGCGAGCTATGACGCCGGCACCTGGTGGGCGTTCGCGGGCACGGCCGTGCTCGCCGGTGTGGTGTTCGCCGCCGTGAACCAGGCCCTCGTCGCCCTGTTCGGCGGCGTCGGGCGCTGGATCTCCGCCCTCGTCGGAGTGCTCGCGGTCGCGACCGGCCTGATCTCGACCGTGCCGGACTGGCTGGCTGGCATCGGAGCCGCCCTCCCGACGGCTCCGGCCTTCGCGGGGCTGATCACGCCGAGCGGTTCCGCGGTCGCGGCACTCGTTGTCTGGGGCGTGCTGTCGCTCGTGGCCACGACGCTCGCGGTGACGCTGCGACGCACGACCTCGGCCAAGGCGGTCCTCGCCACGGCCTGACGTCGTCCGCACCTCCCTGCCAAAACGGAGACCACCAGTGCCCGGCCCGGCGCGTCGATGCATGACGCGCCGGGCCGCGCCTGTGACCGTCTCCGTTTCGGCACGCGTCGCCCGCGACCTAGGATCCTGACATGCGTCGACCGTTCATGGACACCCCCGACCAACTCGCGAGCCTCGAGGGGCAGCAGTACCTCGTGCTCCGGCCCTCCGGTGCGGTCGCCGAGGTCTATCGGAAGATCCAGGAGACCGCGCTCGATCGCCTCGGTATCCCGGCGCGGCGTCCGCACACCGGACACGTCACGCTCCGGGGGTTCTTTGAGCCCGAGCGGCGCGAGGAACTCGCCGCGCTGATCCGCACCTGGGCGGCACAGCAAGAACCGATCGAGGTGAGCGCCGAGGCCGTCGACGAGTTCCCCCTGCCCTGGCAGATCCTGATCGTGCGCCTCGCCCGGAGCGCCTCGCTCATCTCGGCATACTCGACCCTGACTGCCGCGCTGGACGCCACGGACTACCGCCGCCTCGGCGAACTCCCGCTGGCCGACTGGACGTTCCACCTGTCGGTGCTCTACGGCAAGACCCTCGACGCGGCCGACTGGTCGCGGTTCGTGAAAGCCGAGGTCCGCCCGCTCTCACCCGCGCCCACCGAGGTCATCGCCGAAGCAGAGCTGGTCTGGTACGAAGACGGCATCGAGTACGCCGAGGTCCTCCCTCTCGGCGGCTGACCCTCGGCCCAGCTCGCCCCTCGGCCAAAACAGAGACCTCCCGCACCCCGCCCCACGTGTCTTGTTCAGACGCGCCGGGACGAAGCCGGGAGGTCTCCGTTTTCGCAGCCGGAGGCAGACTCAGCTCAGGCCGGAGTAGGCGTGCAGGCCCTTGAAGAAGACGTTCACGATCGTGAAGTTGAAGATCACAGCGGAGAACCCGACGATCGCCAGCCAGGCCGAGGGGTTGCCGCGCCAGCCGCGCGTCGCACGGGCGTGGATGTATCCGGCGTAGATGACCCAGATCACGAAGGTCCAGGTCTCCTTGACGTCGAAGCCCCAGAAACGGCTCCAGGCGTAGTAGGCCCAGATGGACCCCGCGATGAGCGTGAAGGTCCAGAGGATGAAGCCGATGATGGTGAACATGTACGCCAGGCTCTCCAGGCGCACGGCGTTCGGGAAGGTACGGAGGAAGCCGGGCCCGGTCTTCTTCGCGCCTTCGCCGAGAAGTCGCTCACGTCGCGACTGCATCAGCTGGATCACCGACAGTGCGAATGCGAGGGCGAAGAACGCCGTCGCGACCGAGGCCACGAACACGTGGATGACGAGCCACACGCTCTTCAGCGGGTCCATCAGCGGCGAGACATCGACGTAGAAGTTCGTCGCACCGAGGCCGAGCAGCACCACGACGAGGCCGGTGATGAAGGTACCGAGGAAGCGCAGGTCGATGCGAGTGAGCACGACGAGGTACACCGCGATGATGAGCAGCGTGCCCATCATCGCGAACTCGTACAGGTTGGCCCACGGCACCCGGCCTGCCGCGATGCCACGGGTGACCGCGGCGGCGAGGTGGAAGAGGAAACCGAGCACGGTCAGGGAGGTGCCGATCCGGGCCATCACGTATCGCTGCGGAGCGGCGTCTGCCACGGGAGCGCCGGTGGATGCGGTGATGCTGCCGCCACCGGCCCCGACGAGCACAGACTCGCGCACGTTCTGCGCATCGGCCGTCGCCTGCGAGCGCCGCGCGAGATCGAAGGCGTACGCCACGAAGGCCGCCGCGTAGATCGCGATCGCCGTCCAGAGCAGGACCGGCGAGATCACGTTGAGCTCGAGCATGGTGTCAGTCTACTTTCCGGGTGTCGGTTGCCGGGGCTTCCGGCTCGGCGGACTCGTCCGCGGGATCATCGATCGGTGGGCGCGCCGTGGTGCCCCCGGCCGCATCGAGCAGTCGGGCGTGACCGGCGACGAGGTCTTCCACGGCTGCCGCGAGCGTCGGGTCTTCCCCTCGCGCGAGGGCCGCGTACTCGAGGGCGATCTCGCCATCGTGCGCCGTGGCCTTGACCCACACGCGTCGGCGCGGAACGAACAGCGCGATCATGAGGCCGCCGAGGGCGAGCAGCGCGAAGCCGAGCACCCACACTCCGGACTCGTCGCGGTGGATCTGCAGCGAGGCGAAACGCTTCACCGACTCAGAGGCATCCGTCGCGCCGGCCGGCGACTCGTCCTCGAAGGTCACCGAGCCGAGGCCGTTGGGCAGCTGCGCGGTCTGTCCGGGGGCCAGCTCGATCGACTTCACGTCGGTGGTGCGGCCGGTGAGCTTTGTCATCCCGGTGGTGTCGAGCACGTAGACCGAGCGCGGCACGCCCTCGTTGATGCCGAGGTCGCCCGTGTACACGTCTAGCGTGAGCGTCGGGTTCGTGAGGTCGCCGTACGCGGAGAAGAACGCGCCGCTCTCGAGCACACCCGTCGTCGGGTAGAAGAATCCGACCAGGCCGACCTGCTCGGCCAGCCCGTCCGGCACCTTGAGCACGCCCAGCGAGGTCATGTTGTTGTCCTGCGGGAGGAACGGGGTGCTGTTCGTGAACACCACGTTGCCTTCGGGGTCGCGCACGGTCACGGTCGGCGCGTAGCCGTTGCCGAGCAGGAAGACGTCGTCGTCGGCCACCCCGAGCGGCTCGTTGACCTTGACGGACCCCGTGCGCTCCTCCCCGTTCTCCTGCACCGTGACGTTGGCGGAGAAGTCGCCGGCCTGTCCGGAGCCGGGCTCGCCGAACGGCTGATACGTCACATCGAACGAGTCGAGGCGCATCGAGTACGGGGCGAACGCATCGTCACCCACGAAGCGACCGCGGTTCATCGAGTCGTAGTCGAGGAGCGTGTTGGCGAACGTCTCCCCCTCCACCAGCACGCGCTGACCGGTGTACGAGAAGCCGCCGCCGATGCCGACCGTGACCAGCACGCCCACGAGCGCGAGGTGGAAGATCAGGTTGCCGGTCTCGCGCCAGTAGCCGCGCTCGGCGGAGACCGAGAACGTGCGTCCGCGGTCGTAGCGCTCCACCCGGTAACCGAGGGCCTTCAGCTGTTTCGTCGCGACGTCGATGGACGCGGCCGCCTCCGCTTCGGCGTCACCGGTCCTGGTGCCCGAGTCCGCGGACGGATCGCGCGTGATCGCACGGTAGTCCTCGAGTCGCTGCAGTCGAGCGGGAGTGCGCGGCGGACGCGCGCGCAGTGCCTTGGCGTGGTGCTTGATGCGCGGGATCACACACCCGACGAGCGAAGCGAACAGCAGCAGGTAGATCGCCGAGAACCACGGCGACAGGTACACATCGAACAGCTTCAGCCCGTCGAGCACCGGGAAGAGGTCGGGGTTGTCGCGCTCCCACTGCGTGACGCCGTTCGGGTCGGCCATCCGCTGCGGGAAGATCGAGCCCGGGATCGCGGCGATCGCGAGCACGAGCAGCAGGATGAGCGCCGTGCGCATCGAGGTCAGCTGACGCCAGCCCCAGCGCAGCCAGCCGACGAACCCCAGCCGCGGCTGGGTGATCGAGTCGTCGCCGTCGACGTGGTCGGACGGGCGGAGCGGATCGCTGGAGTCGCTGTTCGCGGCACCCTTGTTCTTGGTCATGGCCTTCTCAGTGCGGGGGTTCTTGTCGGAGCTGGTGGACGTCGTGGAGCGATCAGAGCGGGAGGATGACACTTCCGATCACCGCCGTCAGGCGCGACATGATGTCGGTCCAGAGGCCGGTCACCATCAGGATGCCCAGCAGGATCAGCATCACGCCGCCGACGATGTTGACGACCCGGACGTGGCGGCGGAGGAAGCCGACCGCTTTCGTCGCCCAGCCGAAGCCGAGGGCGACGAGCAGGAACGGGATCCCGAGGCCCAGCGAATAGGCCAGGCCGAGGAAACCTGCGCGCACCGGATCGCCGGCGTTGAAGGAGAGGGCGAGGATGGCCGCGAGCGTCGGCCCCATGCACGGTGCCCAGCCGATCCCGAGCGCCACCCCGAGGAGCGGCGCACCGACGATCCCCGCCTTGGAGTCGACGTGGAAGCGGAACTCCTTCTGCGCGAAGCCGAAGAGGCCGAGGAACACGAGGCCCATCGCGATGATGACCACGCCCAGGATGCGGGTGATGAGGTCGCCCCACTGCAGCAGGAAGACCCCGGCCGTTCCGCCGAGCACGGTGTAGAGGATGAAGACGATCGTGAACCCGAGGATGAACAGCAGCACGCCCCCGACGAGCCGCCCCCTCGTCGCGGTTTCGGTGGTCTGCGTCTTCGTCCCGCCTTCCGCACCGGCAGCAGCGGTCGACCGAGGCGCGACGGCACCGCCGAGGAAGCCGAGGTAGCCGGGGACGAGCGGGAGCACGCACGGGGAGAGGAACGAGACGAGTCCCGCGAGCATCGCCACCGGGATCGCGATCCAGAGGGCCCCGGATCCGATGATCGCTTCGGGATTCACGACGTTCGCCGGGTGGTCACGACGTCTCCGCGAGGGCGTCCTTGACGAGCGTGGAGAGGATCGACTTGCCGTCGATCGGGCCGATGATGCGCGCGGCGACCCGGCCCTGCTTGTCGAGCACGAGGGTCGTCGGCGTCGCGGCGATCGGCGTCTCCTTCGCGAAGGCGAGCTTGGCCTGGGCGGTGTCGACGTCGATCAGGCTCGGGTACGTGACACCGTACTCGTTCGCGAAGGCCACTGCCGTGTCCGCCTGGTCACGGGTGTTGATGCCGATGAACGCGACGTCCTGATCGCGGAAGTCCTGCCAGACACCTTCCAGATCGGCTGCTTCGAGGCGGCACGGCGCGCAGCCGGCGTACCAGAAGTTGACGACAGCGACCTGTCCGGCGATGTCGGCGCTGTCGAACTCCTCGCCCTTCTCGGTCACTCCGCTGAAGACGACGGGTTCACCGCGCTCGGAGACCGGGATCTCGACGATCGCCCCGTCGGCGGCGACATAACCGGTGTTCTCGCCGTTCAGGAACGATTCACTGACCGGATCGGGAGCGCAGGCGCTCAGACCGATGGCGAGCACCGCAGCGAGCGCGGCACCGACCGCACGGCGCGAGCGCCGTGTGCGGGAGGAGCGGCCGCTGCGGATCGGACGGACCGTCGATTCGCTTGGCACGACTCCGAGTTTACGCAGAGCTTCCTATGCGCGAGCCGGAAACGAGCACCCTTCGGAGGCCCATCAGAAGCGCGCCAGGACGTCGTCCACACCCGCGCGGAAACGCGGGCAGGTGGCGATGTCGTGCGCGCGGCAGCCCATCGCGTGCTCGGTCATCTCGCGCGATCGACGCATCTCCTCCATACGGCGATCGATGTCGTCCAGGTGCTGCTGCAACACCTGGTGCCGCCCGGCGCTCCCGTCGTCGAGCAGCACCGCGATCTGTTCGAGGCTCATCCCCGCTGCCTTGCTGCGCTGGATCACGGCGATGCGCACGACCTCGTCCTCGCCGTAGCGCCGCCGCCCTGAGGAGTCGCGCGGAGGAGTGAGCAGCCCCACCGACTCCCAGTGCCGCAGCACGTTCGTCGGCAGCTCGAAGCGCTCGGCCACGTCGCCGACGGACCAGGGGTGCGCATCGCTTGACTTCATGTTGACATGAAGTCACAGACTGACGGGGAAAGCAACCCCGCCACCGGAAGGACCCCCATGTACGACGCCATCGTGATCGGCGCAGGACCGGCAGGACTCCAGGCCGCCCTGACCCTCGGACGGATGCACCGCTCGACTCTGCTCCTGGATTCGGGCGAGTACCGCAACGGCACCGTCCTGCACATGCACAACATGATCGGCGCGGACGGGATGCCACCGTCGGAGCTGCGCGCGACCGCCCGCGCCGAGCTCGCGGAGTACGACGACGTGGAGATCCGCGACGCGGCGGCGACGAGCGTCTCGGGCGTCGAGGGCGCGTTCGTCGTGGGCGTGTCCGACGGCATCGTCGCGGAGGGCCGTCGGGTCGTCCTCGCCACGGGCGTCGCCGACGATCTTCCCGATGTCCCGGGGCTGCACGACCTGTGGGGCACATTCGCCTTCAGCTGCCCGTTCTGCGACGGACACGAGCATGCCGGCAGGGACATCGCCATCATCGGCGCCGCACCTCGGGCCGAGCACCTCATCGGCCTGTTGGGTCGGATCGCCGGGAACATCACCGTCGCACCCGTCGGGGAGGAGTTCGCAGACGACGAGATCCGAACTCTCGAGGCGAAAGGCGCGCAGGTGCGCCGCACGCCGGTCACCTCCGTCGAGAAGGTCGACGGAGGTGTCCGCGTTCACACGGACACCGACGAGAGCGTCGTCGACGGCGTCTTCATCTCCGCCGGGGAGATGCGCCAGCGGTCGCCGTTCGCCGCCCAGCTCGGACTGGGAATGCTCGACTCCGGGTGCATCGAGATCGACGAGTTCGGACGCACCTCGCGCCCCGGCGTCTTCGCTGCAGGCGACCTCGCGCACCGCGCGACCCTTCCCGGGCCCATGGCCTCAGTGCTGCTGGCCGCGGCTGCCGGTCAGCTCGCGGCGGTCGGCATCATCCAGTCGCTGCTGGCCGCTGAGCACTGACCGCGCTCGAATCGCGCGAAGGGCGCCGTCCGTCATCAGGACGGCGCCCTTCGCGCGATTCGAGGACGGGGATCAGACGGCCCCGACATCGACGGCGCCGCCGGTCGCCGCAGGCTCGGCGTACGCGACCTCGCGCCAGACGTCGCCGACGCGCTCGAACGAGGTGACGCTCGACAGGGCGCAGCGTCGGGTGCGCGGATCGTGCCGGAGCGGAAGCCCCGCGACGCGGAGGTGGGTGATCCAGATCGGCGCCTGGTGCGACACCATCACGACGTCGCCGTCGGGCGCCGCGTCCCAGGCTTCGTCCATGACACCGAGCATCCGCTCCGCGATGGACGAGTAGGGCTCGCCCCAGCTGGGCAGCGAAGGCTGCCGCAGGTGCCACCAGTTCATGGGATTCATCAGCGAGCGACGCATCTGCGTCCCCTCGAACACGTTCGTCGGCTCGATCAGACGGATGTCGATCTCCGGCACGAGGTCGAAGCGCTCGGCGAACGGCTCTGCCGACTCCTGCGCGCGTTCGAGCGGCGATGCGTAGAGCGCGGAGACGGGACGGTCGAGCGCCGCCACATGGTCGGCGGCCGCTGCGGCCATCCCCCGGCCCGCGTCGCTCAGGTGGTAGTCGGGAAGACGACCGTAGAGCACGCGGGCCGGATTGTGCACCTCGCCGTGTCGGACGAGGTGCAACCGGGACGCCGTCATCTCACGCCTTGCTGTAGCGCGAATCCCCGAAGCCGAGGATCAGGTACCCGATGTACGGGAAGAGGAACAGCAGGAAGAACGAGAAGACCCCGCCCTTGTTGAAGCGCTCGCCGAGCTTGAACGCGACGATGATCGCGAGGATCAGGTTCGCGATCGGGATGAGGTAGAGCAGTGCGAACCAGCCGGACAATCCGGCGATCTTCACCAGGAAGACGAGGTTCACGATCGGGATGATCGCGAGGATGCCGGGGTATCCGGCCTTCGTGAAGACCTTCCACAGCCCGATGGCGACGAGGATGTAGAAGACGAGCGCGATCAGGCCCGTGGTACCGGAGAAGATCGATGCGTAGAGATCGGAGATGCCGTTGTTGTCCACGTGCACCCTTTCTGTGTAAGAGCTGTGTCGTGGCGATCCTACTGATATGCCGGCCCGGGGGCGGGTGACCGGGCCGAAGACCTCCCGACCGCCCCCGTAGAATGGGCGGGTTCCCCATTTCCCAGATCAGAAGGAATACTCCGTGCTTCGCACCCACTCGGCAGGCTCTCTGCGAGCCGAGCACATCGGTCAGACCGTCACCCTCTCGGGTTGGGTCGATCGCCGTCGTGACCACGGAGGAGTCGCTTTCATCGATCTGCGGGACGCCTCCGGCATCGCCCAGGTCGTCATCCGCGACGAGGAGATCGCCCACCCGCTGCGCAACGAGTTCGTGCTGAAGGTGACCGGCGAGGTCTCTCTGCGCCCCGAGGGCAACGCGAACCCGAACCTGCCCACGGGCGAGGTCGAGCTCATCGCGACCGACGTCGAGGTGCTGAACGAGTCCGCGCCTCTGCCCTTCCAGGTCTCCACGGCCCTCGCCGAGACCGAGACCGTGGGCGAGGAAGCCCGCCTCAAGTACCGCTACCTCGACCTGCGCCGCCCGGCCCCGGCCGCTGCTCTGCGTCTGCGCTCGAACGTGTACAAGGCGATCCGCGACGTGCTGCACGCCGACGACTTCACCGAGGTCGAGACCCCGACCCTCACCCGCTCGACGCCTGAGGGCGCCCGTGACTTCCTGGTGCCCGCTCGTCTGAGCCCCGGCAGCTGGTACGCCCTGCCGCAGTCCCCCCAGCTGTTCAAGCAGCTGTTGATGGTCGGCGGCGTCGAGAAGTACTTCCAGATCGCGCGCTGCTACCGCGACGAGGACTTCCGCGCCGACCGGCAGCCGGAGTTCACGCAGCTCGACATCGAGATGAGCTTCGTCGACCAGGAAGACGTGATCACCCTCATGGAGTCGCTCATCGTGGCGATGTGGGCGACGATCGGCGTCGAGGTGGCCACGCCCCTGCCGCGCATGACCTACGCCGACGCCATGGCCAAGTACGGCTCCGACAAGCCCGACCTGCGCTTCGGCCTCGAGCTCGTCGACGCGACCGAGTACTTCCAGAACACCCCGTTCCGCGTCTTCCAGGCCGAGTACGTCGGTGCGGTGCGTATGCCCGGCGGCGCCTCGCAGCCGCGCAAGCAGCTCGACGCCTGGCAGGACTGGGCCAAGCAGCGCGGCGCACGCGGCCTCGCCTACGTCCTGTTCAACGAGGACGGCACGCTCGGTGGCCCCGCCGCGAAGAACCTGTCCGAGGCCGAGCAGGCCGGGCTCGCCGAGCTCGTCGGCGCCGAAGCCGGAGACTGCGTCTTCTTCGCCGCCGGTTCGACCAAGGAGAGCCGTGCGCTGCTCGGCGCCGCGCGCGTCGAGATCGGCCGCCGGCTCGGTTACCTGAACCCCGACGAGTTCGCGTTCACCTGGGTCGTCGATGCTCCGATGTTCGAGCCGGCAGCCGACGCCGTGGCCTCCGGCGACGTCGCCGTCGGCGCGGGTGCCTGGACGGCCGTGCACCACGCGTTCACCGGCCCGAAGCCCGAGTTCCAGGACACGTTCGACACCGACCCCGGCTCCGCTCTCGCCTACGCCTACGACATCGTCTGCAACGGCTCCGAGCTCGGTGGCGGCTCGATCCGCATCCACCGCGAAGACGTGCAGAAGCGTGTGTTCGAGGTCATGGGCATCAGCGACGAGCAGGCCGACGAGCAGTTCGGCTTCCTGCTCGACGCGTTCAAGTTCGGCGCACCGCCCCACGGCGGGATCGCACTCGGCATGGACCGCGTGCTGCAGCACCTGACCAAGACCGAGTCGATCCGCGAGGTCATCGCGTTCCCGAAGTCGGGCAACGGCTTCGACCCGCTGACCTCCGCCCCGGCACCGATCACCGACGCGCAGCGCGCCGAGGCCGGTGTCGACTACGAGCCCGAGGACGACGAGGCCTGACGCCCACCGCCTCGCGCGAGCTCAGGCACACACGCCGGATCAGGCGGTTCTGCGAAGAACCTGCCTGATCCGGCGTTTCTGCCTGATCCCCCAGGCCGCGCGCCGCAGAGCATCTCGAGCCTAGGACGAGAGCGCCGCGAACGCGGGAACGATGTTCTCGTTCCACACGTCGACGCCGAGCTTCGCGATCAGTGCGACCACGACGACGAGGAAGACCACGCGGATGAAGGTGGTCCCGCGCGAGATCGCCATCCGCGAGCCGAGGTAGCTGCCGGCGACGTTCGCGACCGCGAGGATGCCACCGAGCAGCCACAGCACGGCGCCGTGAGGGATGAACAGCATGAGCGCCCCCGCGTTCGTCGCGAGGTTGACGATCTTGGCCTTGGCGCTCGCCTGCAGGAAGTCGTAGCCGAGCAGCGCGACCAGGGTGATCACGAGGAAGGTCCCGGTCCCCGGTCCGATCATGCCGTCGTAGAAGCCGATGCCGAGCCCCGCGGCACCCGCCATGATGTGGTGCTTGTGGCCGTGGAACCGCAACTGGGTCGCGGCGCCCATCTGCGGACGGAACGCGGTGAACAGTGCCACCGCGAGCAGCGCGATCACGATGATCGGCTTGAACGCGGCCGGCGGCAGCACCGTCGCGACGGCTGCTCCGCCGAAGGACCCGATCAACGCGATGATCGCCATCGGCACGGCAGTGCGCAGGTCGGGTCTGGCTCGTCGGTAGTAGGTCACACTGCTGGTCGCGGTGCCGAACACCGAGGCGAGCTTGTTGGTGGCGAGCGCCTGCACCGGGGAGATGCCGGGGATCAGCAGCAGCGCCGGAAGCTGCAGCAGCCCTCCCCCGCCGACGACCGCGTCGATCCAGCCGGCGCAGAACGCGGCGATCACCACGAGCAGCAGCACCCCCCACGTGAGCTGCTCGAGTCCGAGCACGGCGCCGATATCCACCTCGCCATGATTCCAGAGAGTCGGCACGACCCCCGCATCCGCGCTCGCACCGGACGCGGGCGCTGGCAGACTGGAGGCATGCTCGACGCCCTCCCGCTGCCCCAGCCGCTCGAATCGCGTATCGGAACCGCGCTCCTGCGCCGTGCGACGGTCGACGACACGGATGCCGTGATCACACTGCTCGCCGACGACCCGATCAGCGCGGCCCGCGGCGATGTGGCGTCCGACGAGGATGGTCCCGCGTACGCACGCGGGCTCGTCGAGATCCTGGCAGAGCCGTCGAACGATCTGCTCGTGGTCGAGCTCGACGGCACGATCGTCGGCACGCTGCAGCTCACCTCGATCCCCGGGATGGCGCGCCGCGGCGCGCGGCGGCTGCTCGTCGAGGCCGTGCGCGTGCAGAGCAGTCTGCGCTCGTCGGGCATCGGCTCCGCCGTGATGCGCTGGGTGGGCGAATCCGCGGCTCCCGCGGTCGGCGCGACGATGGTGCAGCTCACCTCCGATGCCGCCCGCACCGACGCGCACCGCTTCTACGAGCGGCTCGGCTACGTCGGCTCGCACCGCGGCTTCAAGTACAGCGTGCCGCAGGGCTGAGCTCCGCGGCCCTGTTCGGCCACCGGCTCGCCACCGTCCGTTCACCAGACCCGCGACGGGCGGCAACCTGCGCCTCATAGTGTCCTCTCGCAACCCGAAACCGGCTCACAGCGCCGGACACCGAGAGGACACTCATGGCTCGCTTCACCCGCCGCGCGCGCATCGGCGCCGGCATCGCCCTGGCCACCACGGCCGCACTCGCACTCACGGCCTGCTCCGGCGCAGCTGACGCGACCGGCGGAGGCAGCTCCGACGTCGACGCCTCCGCCGCGACCTCTGTCACCGACTTCGGCACCTTCGCCGACCTCGAGGCTGCAGCCAAGGCCGAAGGCTCGCTCAACGTCATCGCGCTCCCCCGCGACTGGGCGAACTACGGCGAGATCCTCGACCTGTTCGCCGAGAAGTACCCCGAGATCACCATCAACGAGGCCTCCCCCGACGTCTCGAGCGCCGAGGAGATCCAGGCCGCGAAGACGAACGAGGGACTCGACACCGCGCCCGACGTGTTCGACATCGGCCTCACGGTCGCCCTGCAGAACACCGACGTCTTCGCGCCGTACAAGGTGCAGACGTGGGATGACATCCCCGAGGAGCTGAAGGAGCCCACCGGCCTCTTCGTCGGCGACTACGGCGGGTACATGTCGATCGGCTACGACTCGTCGAAGTTCGACGCTCCGGCCGAACTCTCCGACCTGCTCTCGGCCGACTACAAGGGCGCCGTCGCGATCAACGGCGACCCGACCCAGGCCGGTGCGGCCTTCGCCGCCGTCGGCCTCGCCACCGTGCAGTCCGACGGCACGCTCGACGACTTCCAGCCGGGCATCGACTTCTTCTCCGAGCTGCAGAAGGCCGGAAACCTGCTCAAGGTCGACGTGACCACCGCGACGATCGCGAGCGGCGAGACCCCCGTCGTGTTCGACTGGGACTACCTGAACGCCTCGCACACGGCCGACAACAAGGACTGGAAGGTCGTCGTGTTCGACGGCACCGGTTACGCCGGGTACTACAACCAGGCCATCAACGCCGACGCCCCGCACCCGGCTGCTGCCCGCCTGTGGCAGGAGTTCCTCTACAGCGACGAGGTGCAGAACCTCTGGCTGAAGGGCGGCGCCCGTCCGGTGCGCATGGAGGCCATGACCGACGCCGGCACGATCGACGCCGACCTCGCTGCGGCACTCCCCGAGGCACCGGCGGAGACGGTCGTCCCGACCGAGGAGCAGTCGACGAACGCCGGCACGCTGCTCGGCGAGAAGTGGGCCTCGGCGGTCCAGTGACCACCCTCACCGCAACGGGGGCGGACGCCGCGGCATCCGCCCCCACCACCTCCGCCGGGTCCTCGCCGCACGCGAGGGCCCGGCGGTCCGCTCCGTCCTTCGCCTGGCTCGGGCTCGTTCCGTTCGCCGCATACGTCGTGCTCTTCCTGGCGGTGCCGACGATCCTGTCGATCGGCTCCGGCTTCTTCACGAAGGACGGCTCCTTCACCTGGTCGAACATGTCGGCCCTCGCCGATCCCGTCGTGCTGAACACCTTCGCGAACTCCGCCGGGCTCTCGCTGCTCACCGCCGTGGTGGGTGCGCTCGTCGGTGCGCTCGTCTGCTACGCCCTGCTCGGCATGGACCCCGAAGGCCGAACGCGCTCGGCTGTGGACGCCGCGGCCGGTGTGCTCGCCCAGTTCGGCGGTGTCATGCTGGCGTTCGCCTTCATCGCGACCATCGGCATCCAGGGTGTCGTCACGGTCTTCCTGAAGGACTCGTTCGGCATCAACATCTTCGAGAACGGCACCTGGCTGTACGAGCTGCCCGGTCTCGTCCTTCCCTACTTCTACTTCCAGATCCCGCTCATGGTCATCACCTTCATGCCCGCCCTCGCCGCACTCAAGCCGCAGTGGGCCGAGGCCAACCTCACGCTCGGCGGCACCCGCGCGAGCTTCTGGCTGCGCATCGGCATCCCGGTGCTCGCGCCGTCGTTCCTCGCCAGCCTGCTGCTGCTGTTCGCGAACTCGTTCTCGTCGTACGCCACCGCCGCCGCCCTCGCCAGTCAGGGAGCGCAGATCGTGCCGCTGCAGATTCGCACTGCCCTCACGAGCGAGACGGTCCTCGGCCGCGAGAACCTCGCCGGCGCCCTCGCGCTCGGCATGATCGTGATCGTCGGGATCGTCATGGCCCTGTACTCCCTCGTGCAACGACGCGCGGCCCGGTGGCAGTCGTGAACCGGCTCGGTCCCTCCCTCGCGACCCGCGGGGTCATCGGCATCCTCGTCGGTGCGTTCTTCGCCGTTCCCCTGGTGTCGACGTTCCTCTTCACGCTGCGCGACCCCGAGGGCGGGCTGTCGTTCGCCCGCTGGATCGCGCTGTTCGACCCCGCGGCAGCCGCTACCCTGAGGCCGATCTGGGCGGGTCTGGGCAACTCCCTGATCCTGGCCGTCGTCACGGTGGCCATCGTGCTGCTCCTGCTCGCCCCCACCATGATCCTGGTGAACCTGCGCTTCCCCAAGCTCAAGCCCGCCTTCGAGTTCGCGGTGCTGCTGCCCATCTCCATCCCCGCCATCGTGCTCGTGGTCGGCCTCGCTCCCATCTACCTGCAGATCGGTCGCGCCTTCGGCACCGGCACCTGGACGCTCGCCTTCGCCTACGGGATCACCGTGCTGCCGTTCGCGTTCCGCTCGATCCAGGCGTCGATCGATGCCGCCGACCTGCGCACCCTCTCCGAGGCCGCACGGTCGCTCGGCGCCAGCTGGCCGACGGTCGTCCTCCGGGTGCTCGCTCCGAACCTCCGCCAGGGGCTGCTCGCCGCATCGCTCATCTCCATCGCGGTGGTGCTCGGCGAGTTCACGATCGCCTCGCTCCTGAACCGCCAGGTGTTCCAGACCGCCATGGTCGTCGTGAACAAACAGGATCCCTATGCGCCGGCGATCTTCACGCTGCTCGCGCTGGTGTTCGTCTTCCTCCTGCTCCTCGTCATCGGCCGCGTCGCCCGCGGTACCGGAAAGGCCCGCTCATGACCCTCGACCACGCGCTGCCGCGCACCAAGGACAACCTGCTGCTCTCGCAGGCGGGCGAGGGAACGCGCGTCGAGCTGCAGGGCATCGTCAAGAGCTACGGCGGCAACCGGGTGCTGCACGGTGTCGACCTGGACATCGCCCCCGGGGAGTTCGTCTCGCTCCTCGGCCCCTCCGGCTGCGGCAAGACCACGCTGCTGCGTGTGCTCGCCGGTCTCGAGGGTGCGGACGAGGGGGCCGTGCTCCTGGGCGGCGGAGACGTCTCCCGAGTGCCCACGAACAAGCGCGACATCGGGATGGTCTTCCAGTCGTACTCGCTCTTCCCGCACCTGCGGGTCGCCGAGAACACCGCCTTCGGCCTGCGCCGGCGCGGGATCGCGAAGGCGGAAGCCTCGCGCCGCGCCGTCGATGCCCTCGCGCTGGTCGGACTCGCCGACTTCGCCGATCGCTTTCCGCACCAACTCTCCGGCGGACAGCAGCAGCGGGTGGCGCTCGCCCGTGCGCTGGTGACCGAGCCCAAGGTGCTGCTTCTCGACGAACCGCTCTCCGCGCTCGACGCGAAGGTGCGCGTGCAGCTGCGCGACGAGATCCGCCGCATCCAGCTGCGCCTCGGCATCACGACCGTGTTCGTCACCCACGACCAGGAGGAGGCGCTGGCCGTCTCCGACCGGATCGCCGTGATGAACGACGGTCGTATCGAGCAGATCGGTTCCCCCGAACAGCTCTACACGATGCCCTCGACCGCCGGAGTCGCGGCTTTCGTCGGCCTGTCCAGCGTCGTAGCCGGGGTCGCCGAGGGCGATCATGTGATGGTCTGGGGGCAGCGGCTTCCTCTCCAGTCACGGGCGGACGGGCCGGTCGACGTGTATCTGCGACCGGAAAACGTCTACTTCGCATCCGAGGCCGACGCCGCAGCCGATGCCCTGGTCGAGGAGAGCACCTTCCTCGGCAGCATGCGTCGTACGCTCGTCCGCACCGAATCCGGTGAGCTCGTCCGGGTGCAGCATGCGCCGGGCACCCACCCCGCGTTCGGGGATCGGGTGCGCATCGCGATCGCTCCCGAGCCTGTCGCCGTGCACCCGCGCGGCTGACTCACCGCTCTTCCCCTGACATACCCCGGGCGCTAGCGTGAGGGCCGAGGGGCGGGGTTCCCTCCATCCGAGAGAGAAAGGACGCCTCATGGCAGGCACGTTCGAGCTGTACACCGACAAGTCCGGCGAGTACCGGTTCCGTCTGAAGGCCGGCAACGGCGAGGTCATCGCGATCAGCGAAGGCTACTCATCGAAGTCCGCCGCCCTGAACGGCATCGACTCCGTGCGTCGCAACGCCGCAGACGCCGAGGTCGTCGAGGCCGACTGAGCTCGACACCCACGTTCCACGCCGAGACCCCCTGTTGCAGACGTCTGCGACAGGGGGTCTCGGTGATTTCGATGGGTCTCGGCGACCCGGGATCTCGGATCAGAGGACGCGCGAGAGGAAGTCCTTCGTGCGCTGATGCTGAGGGTTGCCGAGAACCTCGCGCGGGTCGCCTTCCTCGACGATGTGCCCACCGTCCATGAAGATGAGGCGGGATCCGACTTCGCGTGCGAATCCCATCTCGTGCGTGACGACGAGCATCGTCATCCCCTCGTCGGCCAACGATCGCATGACCTGCAGCACCTCGCCGACCAGCTCGGGGTCGAGCGCCGAGGTGGGCTCGTCGAACAGCATCATGTCGGGGTTCATGCACAGTGCACGGGCGATCGCCACACGCTGCTGCTGCCCTCCCGACAGGTGCCCCGGGTAGGCGTCGGCCTTCTCGGCCAGACCCACGCGGGCGAGCATGGCGTGCGCGATCAGCTCGGCTTCCTTCTTCGACCGCTTCTTCACGCGCTGCTGGGCGATCGTGAGATTGCCCAGCACATCGAGGTGCGGGAAGAGGTTGAAGCTCTGGAAGACCATGCCGATGCGGGTGCGCACGCGGTCGATGTCGACGTCGGGGTCGGTGATGTCGATCCCCTCGATCAGCACCTTGCCGCCGGTCGGCTCCTCGAGCAGGTTCACCGAACGCAGCAGCGTCGACTTGCCCGAGCCCGAGGGTCCGATCACGCACACGACCTCGCCCTTGGTGACGGTGAGGTCGATGCCCTTGAGCACCTCGTTGTCGCCGAACGACTTCACGAGCCCCTGCACGTCGATCGCGGGGGCGTGGACATCAATCAGGTCGGTGATCATCGCTGCCTCGACATCCGTCGCTCCAGCCACGCACTGAAGCGCGTGAGCGGGATCGTCACGATCAGGTACAGGATCGCCGCCATGATCAGCGGCGTTCCGTTCGCGTTCTGCGTGCTCGCATCGCGGGCGAAGGTCGTGAGCTCCTTCGACCAGATGAACGAACCCGCCACGAAGAGCAGCGACGTGTCCTTCAGCAGCAGCACGAACTCGTTGGTCAGGGGAGGAATGATGATCCGGAACCCCTGCGGCACGATGATCCAGAACGTCGTCTTCATGGGCGACATGCCGAGGGAGCGCGCCGCCTCGGTCTGGCCCTTCGGAACGGCCTGGATGCCCGCACGGATCGTCTCGGCCATGTATGCCGAGGCGACGAGGACGAGACCGATGAGACCGAGCACGACGGGTCCGCCCAGCTTCGTGCCGGGCACGCCCAGCGCGATCGGCAGGATGAACGCGATGCCGAAGATCGTGAGGATCGCGGGGAGCCCCCGGAACAACTCGATCCAGCACGTCGCGATCCACCGGAACGGCGCGATGGTCGACAGCTTCATCAGTGCCAGCACGACTCCGAGCAGCAGCCCCCCGGCGAAGGCAACGGCCGTGAACCACAGCGTGTTGACCAACGCGGTCGTGATGATCCCGGGGAACATCTTCGCCGCGACTTCAGGATTGAAGAACAGCGGGCCGATCTTCGCCCAGTCGGTGCTCACGATCGCCCAGACGGCGATCGCGATCAGCACCACGTAGACCGTGTAGCGATACAGCTTGCTCTTGGTGGTACGCCTCAACGCCATCGTCGAGGACCTCCCGCTCTACCGACCCCGCCGGTCACTTGGCCGCGAGGTACTCGTCGTAGATCTTCTGGTATCCGCCGTCGTCCTGGAGCTCCTTGAGCGCCTTGTTGACCGCGTCGCGCAGCTCGTCCTTCTCGCCCTTGGCGAAGGCGAAGCCGTACGACTCGTCGGTCGGGTACGTCTCGACGATCTTGTAGTCGGGGTCGTCCTGCTCGTGCACGTAGTTGACGGGCTGGTCCTGCAGGATGGCGTCGATCTGACCCGCCTGCATGGCCGGCCACAGCTCACCGTCCGAGGGGTACTGCACCAGCTGCGCACCCGGAGCATTCTCGCCCGCGTAGGTCTCGCCGGTGGTGCCCTGCTGCACGCCGACGTTCTTGCCGTCGAGGTCGTCGATCGACTTGATGTCCGAGTCGGCGCGCACGAGGAGCGACTGCAGCGAGTCGACGTACGGATCGGAGAAGTCGATGTTCGCCTTGCGCTCGTCGGTGATGGTCATCGCAGAGGCACCGATGTCGCACGTGCCGGCGGCGAGCGTGGTGCCGGACTGGAGCGCGTCGAAGCCCACGTCCTGCACGGCGAGCTTCAGGTCGATCTTCTCGGCGATCGCACTGAGCAGGTCGATGTCGAAGCCGGAGTAGCCGGTCTCGCTGGAGGGGTCCTCGACCTCGAACGGCGGGTAGGGGACGTCGGAGCACACGGTGAGCGTTCCGGCCTCGACGAGACCGTACTTGTCGTCGGCGGCGGGAGCGTCACTGCTTCCCGCGTCGGATGATCCGGTGGCGCAGCCGGCGAGCGCGAGGGTGGCCGTCGCCACGAGGGCGAGGCCGGCGATGAGGTTGCGACGAGGCATGTCGGCTCCTGTGAGTCGAGGGCACGGAGGCCCGCTGACGGGTAGGAGTTCATCTAAACATGCGGCTCGTCGGGTGACCAATGACATCGGCATCCGCGCGCATTACGTTTGTGTTGCAAGTACGCCCCGATCACACGTGGAAACCGAGTTCCTGGGACGGTGCGACGCGGTGTCAGACCTCGAAGTCGACGGCGACGCGCGAGGCGACGACCGATCGGATGTACGCGGCGACCTCGGCGTGCGCGGGGTGCACCTGGTACTCGTCGATCGCCGCGACCGAGGGGAAGTCCGCGACGAGCGTGACGTCCCAGTTCGCCTCCGGATAGGCGACGTTCGCGCCGGCGGAGATGGAGAGGAGCTGCGGGACGACACCGTCGAGAGCGTTCAGCCGGCGAGCGACCTCGGCAGCCTGGGCACCGCGCTCGGCGGCGTCTTCGGCGGCGAGCTTCCAGGTCACGACATGGCGGATCGTCACAGGGCTTCCTTCAGTTCGGTCGGGGATTCACCACGGAGTGCGCCTTCGAGCGCCTCTCGCAGCCGGTCGGGCGAGACGCGCCAATGCGCGTGCAGCTCGCCGTCGATCAGCACGACCGGGATCTTCTCCCACCACAGCTCGTACAGGGCGGGATCGTCCTGGATCGACGCCTCCACGATCTCGATCTGCTCGGCGGCGGCGTCGGGCAGCTCGGCGACGACGGCATCGATGACGTCGGAGGCGACGTCGCACAGATGGCAGTCGGGCTTGCCGATCAGAGTCAGCGTGGTCACGCCGACGGCACCTCGACCGCGCGGCCCTGGGCGATCCACTCGCCGGTGCCGCCCTCGACGTTCGTGGCGTCGTAACCGCGCGACTCCAGAGCCTCGACCACACGAGCCGAGCGCCCGCCTGCCTGGCAGATGACGTCGAACGCCTCGGCAGGCAGCTCTTCCAGCCGGTTGCCGATCTCGGACATCGGGATGTTGACGGCCCCCGGCACATGACCGGCAGCGAACTCGTCCACCTCCCGCACATCGATGAGCGGGGTACCGGTGCGCTCGGCGAGCTCGGTGACGGTGATCGACTTCATGACATCCTCTCGGCGGGACGGAGATGCGGCCGGAGACACAAAGCGCCCGTCCGAAGACAGGCGCTCGTGTCTGGTCGCTTACTTCTTGTTGCGACGCTGGTGGCGAGTCTTACGAAGCAGCTTGCGGTGCTTCTTCTTCGCCATGCGCTTGCGGCGCTTCTTGATGACAGAACCCACGGAAACCTCACTAAGTCAGTGGCTGGGTGTCGCCGAAATCGGACACCCGGGTACGGGCACGGAAAATGCCTCGGGTCAGTCTAGCAAACCCGAAGGCGTCGCCTGTCACACGCATCGACCGCCCACCGGCGGCGGAGCACGAGAAGGCGATCGACGTCAGCCGACGTCGGCGATCGGGCGCTGCAGCGCATCAGCCACAGCGGACTCGGGTACGCGATAGCTGCGCCCGAAACGGACGGCCGGCAACTCCCCCGCATGGACCAGCCGATACACGGTCATCTTGGACACGCGCATGAGCTCTGCGACCTCAGCAACCGTGAGGAATCGGACGTCAGGAACCTCGGGCATCCCACGTACCCCTTTCTCGATGTGCACACTCTATGTGGTAGCTGGGACGCGTGTAAACCTCTGTGACTCGTGTGATCAGTGAGGTGCGACAGACCGCGAGAACTCAGGTTCAGCCGGACTTCTTCACCTTCGCCGACCGCTCCCTGGCCTCCCGCCATGCCTGACGCTCGATCTTGCGGGCCGCCCGCAGAGCCTTCTCAGCCTCGCGCACCGCCTTCTGCGCCTCTTTGAGCCGACGATCCCCGGACACCTCGGCCGGGTCGATGTCGATCCACTCCGCCGCCTCGGCGTGCAGCTCTCCGCGGTCGAGGCCCGCAATGTACGCCGTGACCCCGTCGAGGGTCCGCTCGACGGCGAACCGGAACGGATCGGCCGTCGAGGTGAACACATCGTCTTCGATCGCGCGACGGAGCGCGGGGAACTCCTCGGCCGTGATCACCCGATCGAAGAGAGCGGCTTCGTTCGCGGCCACCTCATCGGGGGTGAGTCCCGTGCCGCGGGACTGCTCGGTGTAGCCGGCCTGCACGATCCCGCACCAGCGGGCATGCCCGGTCACCGCGAGCGCGACGGCCATGCGCTCTTCCGTCGTCAGCGCGGTGCCGTCGAGAGCGGCGAGCCCGGCATCCAGCCAGGCCGAGCTGTTCGGGGTGATCGGCGATCCGGTGATCGGCAGGGACAGCATCCAGGGATGGCGCAGGTAGAGCTTGACCTGCTCTTCATACAGGGCGATCAGTCGTCCGCGCCAGCCGTCGGCCTCGAGGTGGCTCTGCGGCGGCAGCCCCGTCGCCTCTTCCTGCATCAGCAGCAGCAGATCGTCCTTCGCCGTCACGTATCGGTACAGCGACATCGGCGTGAATCCGAGCCGCGCCGCGACCGCGGCCATCGACACGGCGCCGATCCCCTCGGCATCCGCCAGCTCGACGGCGGCGTCGACGATCTTCTCGACGCTCATCTCGCGCTTGGGACCACGCTGCGGGTTCGCGGCGACACCCCACGCCAGCGCGATCCCGCGTGGCAGCTCCGGCGGCTCCGTCTCAGTCATGCGCTCATCCTACTTCTGTTTATTAGCTAAACAGTGTGTTACGGTCATACACAGTTGCGTTGGTGATACACAGTTTTCTACATACACAGAAAGGAGCGCCTGATGGAGACAGCCATCGAGGTGCAGGGGCTGCGCAAGGCCTTCGGGAACAAGACCGTCGTCGACGGACTGGATTTCGCGGTCGCCCGCGGCGAGGTCTTCGCCCTGCTCGGGCCGAACGGCGCCGGCAAGACCACGACGATCAACATCCTCACCACCCTCACCGCGGCAGACGCCGGCTCGGCGCGGGTCGCCGGCTGGGACATCGGGACGCAGGCGATCGAGGTCCGGAGACGGATCAGCCTCACCGGCCAGGCGGCAGCCGTCGACGATGCACTGAGCGCGCCCGAGAACGTCGTCATGTTCGCGCGGCTCGCCGGGCTCGGACGGGCAGCCGCGCGACGACGTGCCGCCGACCTGATCGACCAGTTCGATCTCACGGATGCCGCCTCCCGCATGGTGCGCACGTTCTCCGGCGGAATGCGACGTCGCCTCGACCTCGCCCTGAGCTTCGTGGTGACGCCGGAGGTGCTGTTCCTCGACGAGCCCACCACGGGTCTGGACACCCGCAGCCGTCGCAGGCTGTGGGACATCATCCGCATGCTGGCGAACGCGGGGACGACGGTCTTCCTCACCACCCAGTACCTGGAGGAGGCCGATCAGCTGGCAGACCGCATCGCCGTGCTGCACGACGGCAGGGTCGCCGCCCTCGGCACGCCTGCCGCATTGAAGGCGCGCGTCGGCAGAGACACCGTCGAACTCCACGACCGCCGCGGCGAGCTTCGCCGGCAGATCCCCACCGATGGCACGGTCGCCGACCTCCGGCGAGCGCTCGACCTGCTCGACGAAGACGGAGAGGACGGCACCGTGACCCTGCGCCGCCCCACCCTCGACGACGTGTTCCTCGCCGTCACCGCGGCCGCCCCCATCGACCACCCCGTGAAGGAGCTCGCATGAACATCACCCTCGCCGCCCCTCGCTCCGCGGCACCTGCCCTCCCCGCCCCTTCACCGCGCCCGCGCCTGCGAGGCCTCACCGCCGAGGCGGTGTTCGTCGGTCGCAGCCTGCGCCACTCGCTGAGAGACGGCGAATCGCTGCTCATGGCGATCATGCTGCCCGTCATGCTCATGCTCATGTTCACGTGGGTGTTCGGCGGAGCGATCGATCCGTCCGGCGCCTACGTCGACTACGTGGTGCCCGGCATCATCCTCACCTGCGCGGGGTTCGGAGCCTCCTCCACCGCCGTGTATGTCGCGAACGACATGCGCACCGGCATCATCGACCGGTTCCGCACGATGCCGCTGCGAGCGGGGGCGGTGCTGACCGGGCACGTCGTCGCGAGCGTGCTGCGCAACCTCATCGCCACGGCGATCGTGATCGGCGTGGGAGTGCTCGTGGGCTTCCGTCCGAGCGCGAACGCAGCGGAGTGGGTGGGGCTCGCCGCCCTGATCGCGCTGTACATCCTCGCGATCACGTATCTGTTCGCCGCCATCGGCCTTGCCGCAGGAAGCCCGGAAGGGGCGAACGGCTACGGCTTCGTGCTGCTCTTCCTCCCCTACCTGTCCAGTGCGTTCGTCCCGGTGGCGAGCATGCCGGAGTGGTTGCAGCCGGTGGCCGCGAATCAGCCGATCACACCCATCGTGGAGACGATCCGCGGGCTGCTCACTGATGCTCCCGTGCAGAGCGAGGCGTGGTGGGCGATCGGCTGGTGCGTCGTCATCCTCGCGATCGCAGTCGCCTGGGGCGCGTGGCTCTTCCGCCGCAAAGCCGGGCGACGCTGAGCGGACCCGCGGCAGCGGGCATCCCCGCGAAGACATATCCCCGCGGAGCCCACATCCCAGCGGAGACATAGGCGTTCTGCGGCTTTCGCTCATCTGCCGCTGGGACTGTTGACGCAGGGCTCGTGCCGGCACCGCCGAGTCCGCCCCGGGTGTGGGGACCCGCACCTCGCCCCTGACGACAAGCCCCCCTGTCGTCAGGGGCGAGTCGTTGCGGGTCTCCGCCAGCTGACGGGGAGATCGCGCATCACCAGAACGCTGTCGATCTGCGCGGCGCCCTGCGGAAGACCGTCGAAGAACGACGACCTGGCCTCGTTCACGCGGCCCGCCTCCACGGCCCAGCGCGCCGCGGACAGCTCTACGGCCTCCGCTCCCCTGCCGTCGCGTCGCGGCGACCAGCCGGTGGCGCCCGCCCGGTAGAACCGTGAAGCGTCGCCCACTGTCGGGAAGAGCGAGCTCTCCCATTCCTCCGACACCTCGATGTCTGCGGAGACGCTCGCGTCGGACGCCTGCATCCGGACCTGGATTCGCGAGTCGGTCTCGTCGATGTCGAACCGCGCGCGCCGCTGCACGCCGGGGAAGAACCGACCCCCGCCGATGACGGGCACGATGTCCGAGGAGTGCCGCTCGATCACGTAGACGCCCGTGCGCGTGGTCCCGCCCTCGTCCCACTCGACCGCGAACCGGTGCGCGGCGTTCTCCGTGGAGATGCCCCACCGCGGTCGCAGCCAACCGGGACGCAGCTCCGTCAGCGCGATCAGGCACACCCCGCCGACCGCGCTCCCGTCGATGAGCTGCGGGCGGAAGGGGGCGGGGATCATCTCGCCGGCCACCGACGGATCGACCCGATACGTCAGCAGCAGACGGCGCCGCATACGGCCGCGAAGTGTGCGCATGAGGAGGTTCATGCCTAGAATTTAACAGCTTTGCTAAATAGCTACAAGCCTTTGATGCGGTCGTTCGGCGTCGCTCGAACCGTCACGCTCCGAGCCGCTTGAGCGCGTTCGCGACGACGTGCTTCGCGGAGGCGGCCGCCCGTCCGACGACCTCGGCGGCATGCGCCGCGCTTTCGGGAACCGCGTGGTAATCGATGTCGGGTGCGCTGTCGCCGTAGGCGTCGACCAGGAACGGCACCAGCCAGTCGTCCACGACTTCGAGCGGCTCGACCGCGAGGCTGTAGAAACGGCGCTGACCGTCTTCGCGCACGGTGACCAGCTCGGCGTCGCGCAGCACCTTCAGGTGCTTCGACACGGTGGGCTGGCTGATGCCCAGATCGGCGACGATCTGGCTGACGCTGGTGCCGGCCTCCCCTTCGGTCGTGCGCCGCAGCAGGAGCTGGAGGATGTCTCGCCTCGTACCGTCTGCGATCACGTCGAAGATGTCCGTCATGAGTTCAGGGTAGTCGTCCCCGGCACGGAGTACCATGACGAAGGCTCGGCGACAGGCGCCGTGCGGTCGCTCGGCGCGACCGAAGGAGAAACCAGAGGGGGCAGCGATGTCGGGCATCGTTTCGGCGTCGTCCCCGCGGCAGAGCCTGAAGAGTGCGGCCGGATGGGTCAAGCACCTCGTCACCTCGTCGCCGTCGCGCTTCGCGATCGTCGTCTTCGCGCTGCTGATCCTCGTGTTCACGGTTCTCCTCTCCCTGCCGATCGCCTCCGCGAGCGGCACGGTCACGCCGCTGAGCGACGCCCTCTTCACCGCTGTCTCCACCATCTGCGTCACCGGACTCGCAACGGTCGACATGGCCAACTACTGGTCCCCCTTCGGACACGTCGTGGTGTTCCTCGGCGTGAACATCGGCGCCCTGGGTGTCCTCACCCTCGCGTCTCTCATGGGCATGCTGATCTCGAAGCGCCTCGGCCTGCGTGCCAAGCTGATGGCCGCCGGCGACACGAATCCGATGCGCGCGCACGGCGGCGTGGTCAACGAGAGCCAGACCGTGCGGCTCGGCGAAGTCGGCCAGCTGCTGACCACCGTCGCCGTCTCGGCGCTCATCATCGAAGCGTCGCTCGCGATCCTCCTCTATCCCGCGCTCGTGATGGCCGGGGTCGACCCGATCGCGGCGCTCTGGGAGGCGCCCTACTTCGCGGCGATGGCGTTCACGAACACCGGCTTCGCTCCCAACGACGGCGGCGTCGCGGTGTTCGCCGACGACTACCTGGTGCTCTCACTCCTCATGGTGGGCGTCTTCCTCGGCAGCATCGGCTTCCCCGTCATCTACACGCTCGCCAAGCACGTCTGGCACGTGAAGCGCTGGTCCCTGCACACCAAGCTCACCCTCGTCACGACCATCCTCCTGTTCATCCTGGGCGCGGCCGTCTTCGTCATCCTCGAGTTCAACAACCCGAAGACCTTCGGCTCCATGGACGCCACCGACACCACCTTCCAGGCGTTCTTCCTCTCGGCGATGACCAGATCCGGCGGTTTCAACGTGATCGAGATGGACGACCTGAACGGGTCCTCCCTGCTCGCGGCCAGCATGCTGATGTTCGTCGGCGGCGGCTCGGCGTCGACGGCCGGCGGCATCAAGGTGACCACCCTCGCCGTGCTCGCCATCGCCGTGTGGTCCGAGGCCAAGGGCCGTCAGTCCGTCGAGGCGTTCGGCCGCCGCATCCCGAGCGACGTGCAGCGCGTGGCCCTCAGCGTCGTCGCGTGGGGGGCCACGATCGTCGCGCTGTCGACGATCGTCATCGCCCAGATAACCAAGGCCGATATCAGCCACGTGCTGTTCGACGTGATCTCGGCGTTCGGCACGGTCGGCCTGTCGACGGGGCTCACCGCGGAACTTCCCGATTCGGCCTCGTACGTGATGGCCGCGACCATCTTCATGGGCCGCGTTGGTACAGTGACACTCGCCGCGGCGGTCGCCGCGACATCGCGAACGCAGTACTACTCACTGCCCGTGGAAAGGCCGATCGTTGGTTGAAGTCCTGCGGGGCGACGCTCCCGTCCTCGTCATCGGTCTCGGCAGGTTCGGCGCTGCCTGCGCCGGCGAGCTCGATCGCCTCGACCGCGAGGTGCTCGCGATCGACGACAACCTCGAACTCGTGCAGAAGTGGTCCGACCGGGTCACGCACACCGTGCAGGCCGACGCGAAGAACATCGACGCGCTGCGTCAGATCGGCGCCCAGGACTTCCAGGTCGCGGTCGTCGCCGTCGGATCCTCGATCGAGGCGTCGGTGCTGATCACCGCGAACCTCGTCGACCTTAAGGTGCCGCAGATCTGGGCCAAGGCCGTCTCCCAGTCGCACGGCAAGATCCTCGCCCGTGTCGGCGCCAACCACGTCATCTACCCCGAGCGCGAAGCGGGTGAGCGCGTGGCGCACCTCGTGAGCGGACGGATGCTCGACTTCATCCGCTTCGACGACGACTTCGTCCTCGCCAAGATGTACCCGCCGAAGTTCATCCGCGGCGTCGGACTGAACGAGTCCGGCGTGCGATCCAAGTACAAGGTCACCGTCGTCGGGGTGAAGAGTCCGGGCAAGCCGTTCCGCTACGCCGAGGCGAACACGATCGTGACGAACCACGACCTCATCATCGTCTCGGGCACCAACAGCGACATCGAGCGCTTCGCCGGCCTCGACCGCTGACGACGCGTCGTCCGGTCTGCCGACTCCCCCTCGCGGCGGATGTGAGGGTCCGCGTCGTCGTGATGGGATGGGACCCATGACCGACCACACCGCGGCTCCTCCCGTCCTCGCCCTTCGCGGGCTTCGCAAGCAGTTCGGGCAGAAGGTCGCCGTCGACAGTCTCTCCCTCGACGTGCCGGCCGGATCCATGCTGGGGCTGCTCGGCCCGAACGGGGCGGGCAAGACCACCACCCTCGCGATGGCCACGGGCCTGCTGCGTCCCGATGCGGGAACCGCCTGGGTGCTCGGCGCGGACGTGTGGCAGAACCCCGCCGAGGCGAAAGCGCGTATGGGCGTGCTGCCCGACGGCATCCGCATGCTCGACCGACTGACCGGCGCCGAGTTGCTGCGATACACCGGGCTCCTGCGCGGCATGGCCGAGGCGGACGTCGTCTCCCGGACCGTCGACCTGCTCGAGGCCCTCGGGCTCGCCGACGCCCGCGACACGCTCGTCGTCGACTACTCCGCGGGCATGCGCAAGAAGATCGGACTCGCCTGCGCGCTGATCCACGCTCCGCGCCTGCTCATCCTCGACGAGCCGCTCGAGGCCGTGGACCCGGTGTCGGGCGAGACGATCCGGCAGATCCTGCGATCGTTCGTCGACGGCGGCGGCACTGTCGTGCTTTCCAGCCACGTGATGGAACTCGTCGAATCGATGTGCGACAGAGTCGCCATCGTCGCAGAGGGACGCCTGCTCGCGCACGGCCCGCTCGACGAGGTGCGAGCCGGCCTCTCCCTGCAGCAGCGCTTCCTCACGCTCGTGGGGGCGCACGACCTCGGAACGGAGACGCTCGCATGGTTGCGCTCCTCGTAAGTCTGCGCTGGCGGCAGCTCCGCCATCAGTTGTCCCGCAATCCCTGGATGATCGTCACCTTGATCATCACGGGCATGGTGGCGCTCGGGCTCCTCGCCGGGCTCACCGCCGGACTCGTCGCGCTGCGCTTCGCCGCGCCCGACGGCGCCGTCACCGCCATCGTGCTCACCGGCTCGGTGATCGTGCTCGGGTGGTGGATCGGGTCGATCCTGGTCAGCGCCGACGACTCGCTCGCTCCGGAGCGCTTCGCTCTGCTGCCCGTGACCGCACCCGCACTGCTGCCGGGTTTCGTCGTCGCCGGAGCCACGACCATCGGTGGTATCGGCACCACGGTCGCCCTGCTGCTGATGCTGCTCGGCTGGTCGGTCAGCATGCCCGCTCTGTTGAGCGCCGTGATCATGATCCCGGTGGCCGTCGTCACCTGTGTGCTCGGTGCCCGCGTGGTGAGCGGCCTCCTCGCCGGCTGGCTGGCGCGCCGCAGCACACGCGACCTGGTGCTGACCCTCGGCGTGCTGCTCGCCGCCTCGTCCGGCCTCATCCTCAACCTGGGGATCGGGGCCTTGACCAGGGTCGGTGACGTCGGAGAGGCGTTCACCACCATCGCCGACATCGCCGCCTGGACACCGGTGGGTGCCGTATTCGGGGTGTCCGCCTCGGCCGCACAGGGTGACATCCTCACCGCCGCGCTCCGCCTGCTGATCGCCCTCGCGACGGTGGTCGTGCTGTGGTTCGCGTCGCAGCGGCTGCTGGCCGCGCGACTCGTCTCGCCGATCCAGAGCAGCGGGGGCGGACGGGTGCGTTCCGGCGGTCTGCTCGACCGGGTGCTGCCGGCGAACTCGATGGGGGCGATCGCCGCACGGTCGCTGCGCTACTTCCGTCGTGATCCGCGCCAACTGGTCAACATCGTGATGCTCCTGCTGCTGCCGGCGATCTTCATCGGCATCGCGCTGATGAACGGTCTGCAGGAGGAGGCGATCGGCTTCGCCCCGGCCATCACCCTGATCCCCGCGATCAACGCCCTGCTCGCCGGAACAATCGTGCAGATGGCGATCGCCTACGACAACGATGCCGTCGCCATCCACATCCTCACCGGGGTCAGCGGTGCCGCCGACCGCGCGGGACGCCTGCTCGGCTTCGGGCTGATCGCGGTTCCGGTGACGATCGTGCTGTGCGTGGCGACCTGCCTCCTCGCCGGACGTCCCGACCTGCTGCCGGGCAGTCTCGGCGCCGCTCTCGGCCTGACGGCGATCGCCGGCGGCGCCGGTGCATGGGTGGGGAGCTTCCTCCCCGGACGCGCACCCGCCCCGGAGGCGAATCCCTTCGGACGCGGCTCGTCCGGAGGAGTGCAGTCGTTGCTCGCGATGATCATCATCGGTCCGATCACGCTCGCCCTCGGTGCCCCCGCACTCGGATTCGCGATCGCGGCGATCTGGAACCCCGCCCTCGGCTGGGTCAGCCTCGCATGCGGCATCGCGTTCGGCGGACTGACGATCTGGGGTGGAACCGTGCTCGGCGGGAGGGTCCTGGATCGTCGCTGGCCCGAGGTGCTCGCCGACGTGTCCAGCGAGAGCTGAGCGAGACCGGAACCCGTCAGGCGTCGATGTCGAGGGTGATCTCGACCACGTCGCCCACTCCGACGCCCTCGCGGTCCTGGAGCGCCTTCTTGATCGGCACGATGTACCCGCCGTCCTTCGGCCACAGGGCGGTGGTCACCGTGGTCTCACCGACAGTGACCGATGCGGGGATCATGCCCCACCCGTACGTGACGACGGAAGCGATCTCGTGGATCAGCTCGCTCTCGGCGGCTGGCACCGTGACGAAATGGAAGGGCGCGGGACCGCGCCAGTACCAGATCGCGCCCTCGATCCGCAGTCGCATCACTCACGCCCCGGCGGCGAGTTCCCTGGCACGCGCGAGAGCCGCAGCGGCGGCATCGGCGAAGGTGCGTTCGAGATGCGCGTCCTGCAGCACGGCGACCGCACGCTCGGTCGTCCCCTTCGGACTGGTGACCCGACGACGAAGTTCCGTCGGGTCCTCGCCCGAGGCGTCGAGCAGCGCCGTCGCGCCGATGAACGTCTGCTCGACCATCAGGCGGGCGTCGGCGTCGTCGAACCCCATGCCCACCGCGGCCTTCGTGAACTCCTCGATCAGCAGGTAGACGTACGCCGGACCGGAGCCCGAGATCGTCGACAGCGCATCGATCTGCGACTCGGGCACCTCGACCACGGCTCCGACGGTCTGGAAGAGGCGACGCACCAGAGCCAGGTCATCGTCCGAGACCGCGGCGCCTGCCGCGATTCCCGTGACCCCCTTGCGGACGGTCGACGGGGTGTTGGGCATGGAGCGGATGACGCGGGCATCCGCACCGAGCACGTCGGCGAAGGTCTGCAGCGTGACGCCGGCGGCGACGCTCACCACGATCGTGTCGGCGGCGAGGTGCGGGGCGATCTCGCGGAGCAGGTCGGGCACCATGGCCGGCTTCACGCCGACCAGCACGATGCGGGCGCCCTCCACCGCCTCGGCGTTGCCGTCCGGCCGCTCGGCGAGCGCGATGCTCGTGACGCCGTCGAGCCCGGCGAATGCCTCCGCCTTCTCCGCGGTGCGGTTCGTCGCGGCGATGCCGCCGTCGATGGGGATACCCGAGGCGACCACCCCACGGAGGATCGCACCACCCATCGAGCCGGCACCGAGGAAAGCGAGCGAAGGAAGCGAGTCAGCCATGTCGTCATCCTACGGCGGGCACTCCGACATCCTCGGGCGGGCGGTTCTAGACTCGTCCCATGAGTGCATCCGGAGGCAACAAGGCCATCGTCGCGGCGTTCCTGGCGAACATGGGCATCGCCCTCGCGAAGTTCATCGCCTGGGCCCTCTCCGGGTCTGCCTCGATGCTCGCGGAGGCGATCCACTCCGTCGCCGACTCCGGAAACCAGCTGCTGCTGATGCTGGGAGGGCGCAAGGCCCGACGCGAGGCCGACCGTGCGCACCCGTTCGGGTACGGGCGAGAGCGCTACGTCTACGCCTTCGTCGTCTCGATCATCCTCTTCTCGGTCGGCGGCCTCTTCGCGATCTACGAAGGCGTCGAGAAGCTCACGAATCCGCACGAGCTCGACAAGACGTGGTGGTGGCTGCCGCTCGTCGTGCTCGTCGTCGCGATCGGGCTCGAATCCTTCTCGCTGCGCACCGCCGTGCGCGAGAGCAACCTCGTGCGGGAGAAGGGCCAGTCGTGGGTGTCGTTCGTGCGCCGTTCGAAGGCACCTGAGCTCCCGGTCGTGCTGCTCGAAGACGTGGGAGCGCTGACCGGCCTCACGTTCGCCCTTCTCGGCGTCGGCCTCACCCTCATCACGGGCAACCCGATGTTCGATGCACTCGGCACCGTGATGATCGGTGTGCTGCTGGTGCTGATCGCGATCGTGCTGGGCGTCGAGACGAAGAGCCTCCTGGTCGGTGAAGGCGCGACGCAGGCGGACCACGACCGTATCGTGGACGCGATCAACGCGGGCGACGAGATCGAGAAGATCATCCACATGAAGACGCTCTACCTCGGCCCGGACGAACTGATGGTCGCCGCGAAGATCGCCCTGAACGCCGACAAGCCGCTGCGCGAGGCCGCCGACGACATCAACGCGATCGAGGCCCGTATCCGCGAGGCCGTTCCGGTGGCGCGGATCGTCTACATCGAGCCCGACGTGTACCGCCCGGCGATCGACCCCGAGCCCTCGACCGACGTCTTCGTGCTGAAGTCGTCCGACTGAGCGGGGCTCGACTCAGCGACGCTGCTCGAAGAACGAACGCAGCACCGCTGTGGCCGCGTCGGCCTGGACGCCGCCGATGACCTCGGCCCGGTAAGGCAGCCGGCGATCGCGCAGCACGTCGTACATGGACCCGGCCGCGCCGGCCTTGTCGTCCCAGGCTCCGAACACCACACGGCCGACGCGGGACTGCAGGATGGCACCGGCACACATGATGCACGGCTCGAGGGTGACCACGAGCGTGTGCCCGTCGAGGTTCCAGGAACCGACGGACGCCGCCGCGCGCCGCAGCGCCTCGATCTCGGCGTGACCGGTCGGATCGTGGGTCTCCTCGCGGGTGTTGCGCCCTTCGGCGATGATCCGCCCTCCCCCGTCGATCACGACGGCACCGACGGGGATCTCGGATGCCGCGGCCGCCTCGGCGGCGAGCACGAGGGCGCGCTGCATCGCGAGGTCGTCTGCAGCGGTCATGCGTCGAGCCTACGACAGCCGCCGAGCGCGGGCGGAGCTTCGATGTCGTGCCCGACCGCGCGGCGCATTACCCTGTATCCATGCGTGTTCACGTGGCCGACCACCCTCTCATCACTCACAAGCTCTCGGTACTGCGCGATGCGCGCACGCCGTCGCCGGTCTTCCGGCAGCTCACGGAGGAGCTCGTCACGCTGCTCGCGTACGAGGCGACACGCAACGTGAAGGTCAGCCCGATCGAGATCACGACCCCGGTGACCACCACGACGGGCGTGAAGATCTCGGAGCCGCGACCGATCGTCGTGCCGATCCTGCGTGCCGGTCTCGGCATGCTCGAAGGCCTCGTGAAGCTGCTCCCGACCGCCGAGGTCGGCTTTCTCGGCATGGTGCGCGACGAGACCACGTTCGAGCCGACGACCTACGCCGAGCGTCTGCCCGACGATCTGAGCGACCGTCAGTGCTTCGCGATCGACCCGATGCTCGCGACCGGGGGTTCGCTGGCCGCCGCGATCCAGTTCCTGTTCGACCGCGGTGCGAAGGACGTCACGGCGATCTGCCTGCTCGGCACCCCGGAGGGCGTCGCCGCGATCGAGGCGATGGCGGGCGACCGCGATGTGACCCTCGTGCTCGGCGCGCTCGACGAGCGCCTCGACGAGAAGGGGTACATCGTGCCCGGACTCGGCGACGCCGGCGATCGGCTCTACGGCACGGTCTGACGCTGACCTGCCCCGACGGGGTCAGGCCTCGAGAGTCAGGCGGTAGGCGCGCTCGTCGCCGAAGTGGGTGAAGCCGGCGCGCGCCAGGATCGGCGCCGACGTCGAGATGCGCCCCTTGACGAGCGCCGTCGTCGCTCCCCAGGCTGCGCTTTCTCGGAGGCGTTCGGCGAGGACCGCGCGGTACGCGCCGCGACCACGGTACTCCGGCAGTGTCGAAGCACCCCAGAGCCGGACGAATCCACCGTCGATCGTGCACCCGCCGGTGCTGACCGCCCGGCCGCCGATCCGCGCGAGAATCCGGAAGCCTTCGCGAGTCTCGAGCGCCGTCGTCACCTCGGCGAGCTCCGCCCGCAGTCCCTGCGGGTCGAGGGGCTCCTGCTGCCACACGGGCACGTTGACCGCGTCGACGTCACGCACCTGCTCCAGCGTGCGCACGACCTCGACGGTGATGTCGTCCGGCACATCGACTGCTGCGGCGCCATCGACCGGTCGAGCGAACACCGCCACCGTGTCGATATGCTCCGCTCCCCGCCGACGAAGCTCCTCCTCGACGTCCGGACGGTCGGAGGGGTTCGTCCAGAAGGTGAATCTCGACGCGCCCCACGCTCTCGTCCGCTCCAGAGCATGGTCGACGATCTCCGTGGGCTCGAGGACGGAGCTCACCTGGGAACCGCGGACTCCGCCGCCGAATCTCGACGGATCCCGCACGAGGAGCAGCTCACTGCGCTCGTGCTCGCTGTCGCGCGGGAACCACACCCAGGCCGCAGCCGCGCGCAGGATCTCGTCTGTCGAGTGCGCGTGCGTCGGCTCGCTCATTCCGCCGCACCGACCAAGCGGGCGAAGGCGCTGAGCCGAGCCACTCCCTCCGGCGTGTACGGCAGATCGTCGAGCAACGCGGGCGAGTGGATAAGATAGGCGACGACCTGCGCGCGGGAGATCGCCACGTTGAGCCGATTCTGGAGCAGCAGGAACTCGGGTCCGCGGGGAGCGTCCCGTCCGCTCGAGGCGGCGAGCGACGTGATGGAGACGACAGCCTCCTTGCCTTGGAAGTTATCGACAGTGCCCACCGGAACGTCGGGGAAGCCGGCGTCGGAAAGCGCGTCGAGCACCAGCTGACGCTGCGCGTTGTAAGGCGTGACGACGATGATGTCGGACGGCGTGAGCGGCCTCGTCGAGGCGTCGGGGTCGTTGTCGGTGAACGTTCTCCCGACCAGATCGCGCACGAGTCGTACGACCTCGGCGGCTTCCTCCGGTGACTGCGTCGCGTTGCCGCGGTGGCGCAGCGGCACGACGTGCAGCCCCGGATCGACTCCGTCGAGTGAGCGGCGCTCGGTTCCCGGCGCCGAGGCGAGTTGTCCGGCGTAGGCGAGCTTCGACACCGGCCCAGCCACGAACGGATGCATCCGCCACGACCGTGCGAGGAAGTACCCGTATTCGGGCCGCACCACGGGGTCGCCGTCCATCACCCAGCCGAGGGCCGAGGTGTCGACGGGCTCGGGATGCGCGCCCTGGCTCACCTGCGGGAGCTGTTGCGGATCGCCGAGGAGCAGCAGCCGCTTCGCCCCAGCCGCGACGGCGATCGTCGAGGCGAGCGAGAACTGACCCGCCTCGTCGATCACGAGAAGATCGAGGCCGGCACGATCGACACGCTGGGTGTTGCTGAAGTCCCAGGCCGTGCCACCGACGACGGCCCCCTCGCCCGCATGCTCGGCGAGGAACGATGCCATGCCGTTCTTCGGGATCACGGTGTACGGCGGCTCTGCCTCGGGATCTTTCGGCGCCTTCGCGACCTGCGCCGGCGCGACGCCGTCGGCGACGATGCGCGCGAGAAGGGTCTCGATGATCGCATGCGACTGCGCCACGACGCCGACTTTGAAACCGTGTTCGTTCACCAGGCGCGCGATCACACGCGATCCGGTATAGGTCTTCCCTGTCCCAGGAGGGCCCTGCACCGCCAGGTAGCTGCGGTCGAGGTCGAGCACACCACGCACGATGGCATCGATCGTATCGTCGCGGGCCGGGGGCAGTGCTTCGCCCGATGTCGTGCGCGGGGGAATTCGACGCAGGATGTCGGTCGCCGCGTCGTGCGGGAAGCCGGGGGCGGCCGCGTGCACGGCATCGGCCCACTCGTCGATCGCTCCCTGCAGTGAGACCACGCGCGGAGGCGCCGCCGGGGTGAGAGCGAGCGGCAGCTCGTCCCAGGTCTGACCCTGCACTGCCGACTCGGAGACGAGGTAGCCGTCGTCGAGCGCCTCGACCACCGTGACGGTGTGCGGCACGTGGACGGCGCGTGAAGGCACCTCGGTGTCGAAGGGGGCCGGGACCTCGTAGAGCGCGAACGGCTGCGCACCCGGGCCGAGCGTCGTGCCGGGCGATACCTCGCCGCGGATCTCGATGTCACGCGACATCACACGTCGTCCCTCGCCGATGCTCCACTCGCGGCGCACGACCGACGACGGGCGATCGACCTTCACCACATCACGCGTGCCATCCCACATCGTCACCGGTTCTCGCAGCCGCTGGAAATGCGACACCCAGAAGCTCTTCGCCTCGCGGGGGAAGTAGTCGATGGCCGCGGCGGCGATACGGTGCACGAGCCCGTCGCCGCCGCCTTCCACGGCGCGTTCCGCATCGGCGAGCAGCGCGACGGAACGGGGGGACGGCTCGTAGATGACCTCGTCGGCATCATCGAGCGGCGCGGGCGTCACGCCCTTCCGGCGTGCGATGTCGATGAGCCAGTTGCGCAGGCGTCGTGTCGACACGCAGTCATAGCGGTTGTAATCGGCGAGGTCGGCCAGCACTGCGTCGGCCTCGGCTTTCTCCCCCGCCGCCGCGAGCTCACGAGCGGCGACGTACTGCACGATCGAGTCGTCGCCCTTCTGCACGTCGCTGGTGCGCACGTCATCGCCCATGTAGAGCGGTTCGAGTTTCTTGATCGAGTACGACCGGGAGCCGACCCGGACGGTCCGCAGCACGAGCGGGTAGAGGTCGACGAACACGCCCTCGCGCAGCAGCCGATCGACCTCGCCCTCGCGCACGCCGTGCCGCGCGGCCATCGCCACGAGGTGCGAGGTCTCGTACGGCGCGTAGTGGTAGATGTGCATGCCGGGATGCGCCAGCCTGCGCGCATTGACGAAGTCGAGGAACATCTCGAGAGCCCGCTTCTCGTCGGCGAAGGTATGAGCCCACAACGCCGAGTACTGGTCCGCGTTGTCGACCCAGCCGAAGAGGTAGTCGATCCCCCACAGCGCCTCGCCGTCGGGAGCGGGTTCGGTGTAGAGCGGGTCGCCCTCGAAGTCGAAGAAGATATCGCCGTGACTGGGCAACGGGAGTGTGTGGATCGCCTGCGCGTAGTGGACGTCGAATGTCGGTGCTCCCTCGGCGTCAGCCCGCAGCTGCAGACGCGCCTGGGCTCGGAGAGTCTCGAACGTGTCGACGTTCATGCCCATGGGAGCTTCGGGTGCCACGGCCAACTCGTCGATCGTCTCGATGCCGGATGCCCGCAGACGTGCTCGCTGCACCGGACGCATCCGCGCCACCATCAGGAGGTCGCGATGCGCGAGCACCTGCTCCTCGCAGGTGGCGCAGCGGCCACAGGCCACGATCTGGAGGTCGCCGCGATCATCGCCCCATGCGAGCGGCGCGCCCGCCGCGCCGTCGGCGATGCGTCGATCGGCGATGAGGGCACGCAGTCGCGCCCGCCGCACCTGGAACAGCGGAAGGAGATCGTCGACGGCGTGCGTACTGAGCGTGCCGTCGCCGAGGATGAGGTCGACCTCGCCGGAGCGCGGGATGCCGAGGCGATCGAGCTGGTCGACATATGCCGCCAGCTGCATGAGCGCCGTGACACGGGCCTTTCGGGCGAGCTTGGAGTCCTGCACCCGCCAGCGGCCGTCGTGATCCTTGCGGAGGAAGTCGGCGAAACCGACGAACTCCTCGGTCGCGAAAGCCGCCTGGAAGACGACCTCCGCATCCGAGCGGAGGGCGGCAATGGTCTCGTCGACCGCATCCGCCAATGCATCGGCATCGACGGAAGAGACCTTCTCGATGCGGTGGACGTTCTCGTCACCGAGGTCGTCGATGTAGCGGGCCAGCACGTTCTGCTCGTGCACATCGCCCAACTCGGCGGCCCGCTTCAGGGTCGAGTCTTCCGGCTCTTCGACCGCCGGCACTCTTCCGAGCTTCGCGTCGATCGCCCGACACCACGCGAACTCGCACTCCGCGGCCGCCTTGAGGTCGCTCGCGCTCCAGATGACGCGCTGCGCCTGAGTGTCGATCCGCACGATGCTCCCGTTCTGTCGGATGCTTCGACACTATCCGCGGCATCCGACACGGGCGAAAGCGTGGACCTCCCGGGAAAGCGGGTCAGCGCCACCAGGTGTCGTCGGGCGTCACCGGAAGATGGCGCTTGTGCTGCGTCGCGAGGTACCTCGCCTCGATGCGGCCGGCGACCTCGGGCTCGACGTCGCGCCCTTCCAGGAAGTCATCGATCTGCTCGTAGGTGAGACCCAGCTCGTCCTCGTCGGCACGGCCGGGCTGGCCGTCGAGCAGGTCGGCGGTCGGCACCTTGAACGCGAGGCGGTCCGGAGCACCGAGGAACTGCAGCAGCGAACGCCCCTGCCGTTTGCTCAGCCCCGACAACGGCAGGACGTCAGCCGCACCGTCGCCGAACTTCGTGTAGAAGCCGGTCACGGCCTCGGCGGCGTGATCGGTGCCGATGACGAGCATCCCGTCGTGGCCGGCGAGGGCGTACTGCGTGACCATGCGGACGCGGGCCTTGATGTTGCCGCGGTTGAAGTCGCTGATGTCGCTCGTGACCGCGAACTCGATGTCCTCCTCGACCCCGTCGACACCGTTCTGGATGTTGACCTCGACCGAGGAGTCGGGTGCGATGAACTCGAGGGCGGCCTCGGCGTCTGCCGCGTCGTGCTGCACGCGGTAGGGCAGACGCACGGCGAGGAACTTCGCCTCGCCTCCTTCGGACCGCACCCGTTCGACCGCGAGCTGTGCGAGGCGTCCGGCCAGCGTGGAGTCCTGCCCACCGGAGATGCCGAGCACGAAGCCCTTCGCGCCGGTCGAGCGAAGGTACTCGACGAGGAACCCGACCCGGCGCTCGACCTCGGCTTCCGGGTCGATCTCCGGCCGGACGCCGAGGTCTTCAGAGATCTGCTGCTGCAACGACATGTCATCCTCCGTCTTGTCCTCGAATCAGTATCGCCCCTCTGTGTTACGCACGGGTGACGCCGCGGCGTTCGCACGTTCCTGCCAGTGAAGTCCTGAGAGAATGGGGCGGTGAAGCTCCTCGTCGCTGCCCTTGATTCCGAACTGTCCGCCTTCCCGGAAGAGCTGGACGGCTTCGACCGACTCGTGACCGGCCCCGGCAAGCTGCCGGCGACGTATGCGCTCACCCGCGCGCTCGATGCCCGGGTCTACGACGAGATCGTGGTCGTGGGCACGGCGGGCGCGATCGACCCCGCTCTCGAGGCGACCGTGCATGAGGTCGGAACCGCATTCCAGCACGACGTGACCGACCTCGACGGCGTCCGTGGCCAGCACGTCTCCCTTCCGGCGCGCGTCAGCACCGGAAGGGAAGGTGTTCTGATCGCCACCGGTGACCACTTCGTGGAGGACGCCGAAGTCACCGCCGTGATCCGTCCGTCGGGGGCGGCCCTGGTCGACATGGAGACGTACGCCTTCATCTGGGTCGCCGCACAGTTCGATGTGCCGATCCGCGTGTTCCGCGCCGTCTCCGATCAGGCTGAGGACGGTGCGCTGACGGATTGGCGCGAGGCCGTCGCACGATGCAGCGTGCAGCTGCGCGACTTCATCCGCAGCGAGTACGGCGTCTGACGAAGGGGGCGCCCTCCCGCGCTCGCGTCAGCCTCGGTCTCGGGTCAGCGCGCCTCGATGACGCTGGGTCCGTTCGGCAGTGCGCGCACCGTGAGCTGGGCGGGGATCTGCTCCTGCATGGCCTCGACGTGACTGATCACTCCGACGGTGCGGCCCCCCTGCCGTAGTTCGTCGAGAGTTCGCATGGCGACATCGAGCGTGTCGCCGTCGAGGGAACCGAATCCTTCGTCGATGAAGAGCGTGTCGAGACGGATGCCGCCCGCGCGCGCGGTCACGACCTCGGCCAGTCCGAGGGCGAGGGCGAGCGATGTGAGGAACGTCTCGCCCCCTGACAGCGACTGCGGCGGCCTGGTCTGCCCGGTGAAGGCGTCGAAGACCACGATGCCGAGTCCGGATGCCGCCCCGCGGGCAGCGAGCGCATCGGAGTGCTGCAGCTGATACCGACCGGCGGACATGTCGTGCAGTCGACGGTTGGCCGCCTCGACGATCTCCTCGAGCTCCGCGGCCAGCACGAACGTCTCCAGCGTCATCTTGCGGGTGTTGGCACCTCGCCCCGCGATCGTGTCGGCGAGGTTCTGCAGCACCTCGAACTCCGCGGCATCGTCGGCGGTGCGAGCCTGCTCGTCCGAAGCCGAGTCGATCAGCCCTCCGAGCCGCTCTGCGGTTCCCGCGGCTCTGGCGGCTTCGTCGACCGCGCGCGTCCAGACGCTGCGCGCGTCCGCCGATGCCTGCTCGGCCGGCGCGAGGTCTATCGGCTCTTCCGGCAGCGTGCGCAACTCGAGGTCGAACAGGATGGCCCGTTCCTTCTCTCGTTGCACCGCATGCTGCGCGATCCGCGTGTCGAGCGCCTCCTGCTCTGTGGCCGAGCGCAGAGCGTCTTCCGCCGCCGCCACGTCATCGAACACGGAGTCTGCGAGCGCGGCCTCGCGCTCCGCCTCGGCTTCGGCGAGAGCTTCGACCCTGCGTGCCCGCTCCGAGATGGCATGGATCACGGCGCGCGCCGCGGCGATCTTCGCCTCGGTGTCGGACATCCGTGCGGCAACCGTGTCGAAACCGCCCCGCGCCTCGGCGATCAGCTCGTGTGCCTCCGCGCTGCGCTGGCGGAGGAGCGCATGCCGTTCGCGCAGTTCTGCGAGAGCCCTGGCATCGTCTTCCCGCTCGGCGTCGAGGAGTTCGACACGGGCGACGAGTTCGTCCATGCGACCGTCGAGCGTCTTCAGCGCCTCGGCGGCGGCACGGCTGCTCGAGAGTGCCGCAGCGGCCTCGGCGTAATCGCTCTCGGCCTGTTCGACCTCCCGACCGTCGGCGCGGGCGGTGACGGCGGCGAGTTCGGCGCGCAACGTCGAGGAGCTCGACGCCAGATCACGCTCCTTCTGCGATGCGGCATCTCGCGCGCCCTCTGCGGCGGCGATGTCTTCGTGCGAGACCGGATCCGAATGCGTGGCCGGCGCCGGATGATCGAGCGAGCCGCAGACCGGACAGGGGTGCTCGTCGCGGAGCGTCGAGGCGAGCTCTCCGGCCATGCCGTCGGCTCGTCGCTGACGCAGTCGCGCCAGAGCCGACTGCGTATCCGCGTGCAGCGCGGTGGCCTGCGAGAGCTCGTGCTCGAGGGAGATCTCGGCGATTCGCAGCCGTTCCACCTCGTGCGCCGCCGTGAGGCGTAGCTCTGCCGCCTGCTGCGCGGCCTGCAGGTCTTCCCCCCGATCGGCGAGGCGACGGGTCTCGTCGCGCAGCGTGTGCAACGCGGCGATCTCGTCGGGAAGCGCGGCACGCCTCACGTTCGCAGCTTCGATGCGCGCGGTCGCTGCCACGACCGCCTCCTCCGCTGCGCGGACTTCGGCGTCGAGCGTCGGCGCGCTCTCCTCGAGTTCTCGCGCGCGTTGCCAGGCACCGCTCTCTCTGGTCGCCGCCGCCGTCCAGGCCTCGAGGTCGCCGTCCACGTCGAGACCGAGCGCCTCGCCCGCCGCGTGGGCGTCCTGTTCGTCTCGGGAGGCGACAGCGAGCGCGGAATGCGCGCGCGCCACTGCGGCGATCGTCGACCGCAGCGCCTCCGCGGCTCGGGCCGCAGCGAGCTCTGCGCGGGCATCGTCGATCAGGGGCGCTTCGGCCTCGAGTCGTTCGAGCGCCGACCTCGCGCGGTCGCGCTCGCGCTGCGCCCGCTGCTCGTCCCGCGCCACGGCGAGAGACTCGTCGGCTGCGGCCGACCGCTTCTCCGCGTCGACCTGCTCGGATGCTCGACGCTCTGCGCGGTAGTCGGCGCGGGCCTTCGCACGTCGGAGGGCGTCGAGTCGATCTTCGATCGAAGACGGGGCGCGAACCGTCTCGGGCGGGGTCTCATCGCCCTCTCCTGACAGGCCATCGGCGGACACCAGCCGCTCAGCCTCCTCGACGCGGGCCTCGACCGTCGCGAGCCGGGCGCCCAGAGCGTGCTCGGCCACACGACGACGCTCATCGAACCGCGCCTGCACATCTTCGAACCGCTGGGTGCCGAACAGGCGGCGCAGAAGCGCCTGGCGGTCTCGACTGCCCGCGAGGAGGAACTCCGAGAACCGGTTCTGCGCGAGCAGGATCACCTGCAGGAACTGCTCACGGCTGAGCTGCAGGATCTCGTCGAGCTCTCCGGCGACATCGACGGCCCGCGCCGCACGACCGATCCACCCGACATCCGTCCACTCGTCGAGGGCGACGGCCGAGGCCTGCTTGGTCATCCCTCCCCCGCGCTTGGCCGGGCGCAGATACTCGGGCGACCGGGTCACCCGGAAGCGGCCGGTCGGCGTGCTGAATTCGACGACGACCTCGGAGGGATCGTCGGGCTCGCAGTGGTCGCTCCGCAGCCGCTTCTCGCCACCGTCGTAGCGCGGCACTCCGCCGTAGAGCCCGAAGCAGACGGCGTCGAGGATGCTGGATTTGCCCGCCCCCGTCCGTCCGGCGATCAGGAAGATGCCGTCGTCGGCGAACGCGTCGAAGTCGACGATCTGACGTGACCGGAAGGGGCCGAACCCCTCGACCTCCAGGCGATGAAGACGCATCTAGACGAGAGCCTCGGCACGAACTCGCTCGTCGAGCACCGCGCGGATCAGCTCGCCCTCCGCCTCCGTCGCTCCGTGCCCCGCCCTGACGTGCTCGAGGAAGGCCTCGATGCGGTCGGCATCGGTGACCGCAGTGCGCAGACGCTGCACATAGGAGCGCTCGTCCGCCTCGGCGGTGACCGAGGGCTGGTGCTGCACCATGGCGCAGTACGGGTAGCTCTCGCGAAGACGCCGCATCGGCTCTGTCTGCGGCACGGCGTCGGTGTAGACGGCACAGACCCAGTCGCCCGCGTGTTCTGCGACCAGTTCGGTCGACAGGAGATCGTCGAGCGCGCCCGTGAGTGTGACGAGGCGGCGCGGCACCGGCAGCTCCAACCATTCGACTCCGGAGAGACCCTCGGCATCGATGTCGACGAGCCAGGAACCGCGGGGCTTGTGCTGCTCGCCGAAGCTGTAGTGCAGAGGAGCGCCCGCGTAGCGCACCCGATCGCTGAGCTGCTGACGCCCGTGGATGTGGCCGAGCGCCACGTAGTCAGGACCGTCGAAGACGCTCAGCGGCACGACGTCGAGGCCGCCCTGACGCACCTCGCGTTCGAGCCCGGCGGTGGCGTCGACACCGGCGGCGAAGCAGTGCGCGATCGCGACCGAGCGCCCCGGGTGCTGTTCCATGCCGGCGCGGACCAGGTGCATCGCGTGAGCCATGGTCTGCGCTTGCGTGCGCAACGGGCGCCCGGAGCTGTCACCATCGGGCCAGTGCTGTCGCACGATGGCGGGTTCGAGGTAGGGAATGCCGAAGAAGTGCACGGGCCCGTGCGCATCGTTGACGGTCACAGGCGCTCCCACCGCGAGCGGGTCGGTCAGCACGTGGATGCCCTCGCGGAGCAGCCGCGCCTGGAAGCCGAGGCGCGCGGCAGAATCGTGGTTGCCGCTGGTCACGATCACCCGCGCCCCTGTCTCATGCAGCGCCACCAGCGCATCGCCGAGCAGGGTGTATGCGGTTCCGGAGGGCGTGGCGGAGTCGAAGACGTCTCCCGCGACGACGACGACGTCGACCGCGTTCTCGCGAACCTGCGCGGTGAGCGCCCCGAGCACCTCGGCGAGGGCGTCCATGGTCGAGTTGCCATGGAACGTCCGGCCGATGTGCCAGTCGGAGGTGTGCAGGATGCGCATACTCACACCGTACGAACCCCCTCCGACATTTCATCCGAGGCGTGCCGCAGCACCGCTCTCACGCCCTGCGGAGGAGGAAGCGGAAGGTCCCCTGACCCACCCTCGTCACGATGATCGGCACGCGGTGATGCGAGATGCCGTGTGCACCTTCACCTGTGCGGCGTGCGGGGCTGCGCGATGCGATATCTGGGCTGCCCTCCGCCCGACAGGTGCCGGCTTGCCCCGCCGGCTGAGGGTTGTGCCCGCCTCGTCGTGACTACCGACTTCCGCTCTCCTCCTCGAGGTCGTTCGACCAGTTCGCCTGCTGGATCCGATTGTCGAGCTCGCGCAGCTCCTGAGCCACGGCGTCGGCACGGGAGCGCAGCGGCGCGACGGGCAGCGCGGAGACCTGACGCAGCTCCGACCTCATCTGGCGGAGGAACTGGTCGTTGGCCCCCGAGGCGGCGGTCGCGGCATCGGTCAGCACCGAATGCCGCAGGCGCAGGACATCACGGGCGGCGAGCGCATCGGTCATGGTGCCGTCCGCCCCCAGGTCGAGGCGCGCGTTGGTGGCGTTGATGCGGCGGATGAGATCGCGCAGCTGCGTGAGCGCGGCATCGGCCTCGACGATCAGCGCGGCCGCGTCCTCCGCCGGTTCCTCGCCTTCCTGGTAGCGGGCGTTCGCGACGATACGCGCCCGCAGCTGCTCGATGCGGCGCTGCAGGTCGGCGCGTGCGGTGAGGGCCTCGGCGAGTTTCATGAGCTCATCCTCGCAGGGAGCGACCGTAACAGTTCGTCATATGACCGGGGAGTCAGCGGGAGCGCAGCAGACCCGAGTGCTCCGGGTGCGCGGTGAACCAGTCGGCCACGTACCAGCACACGGCATCGACCTTGCGATCACCGCGCTCCTCGATGTCGGCCACCGCACCCTCGACGACCTTTCCCGCGTAGCCGTTGCCCCGGAAAGTCGGGATCGTGAAGGCTCGGGTGAGCGCGATGGTGCGCCCGTCGTCCCGGTAGTCCAGAACACTCACGAGCGTCCCGTCGCGCATGAGCGTGTAGCGCGAAGCGTCCTTCTCGTCGGTCAGGATGAAGCCTCCGACGGTGTGCGAGATCGTCATTCGAACCACGTTACGCCCGCCCGGAGCCGCCGGGCGTTTTGACATGGGGCGTCACGATCGGACATAATCCCCCCATGACCACCAACGCACGCCCTTTGTCCGCCCAGGAGGCGAACGGGACTGCCGGGATGATGATGCCCGGTCGCGTTGGCATGTGTTGCCGAATGTGTCGCTGAACGAACAGCCACCCCGCCTGACCTGAACTCCTCGCGATCTGCGAGGTCAGCGTCTCCGAGCATCCACCCTTGCTCGCTTCCCGGCTCCGCCGGTCATTCATGCAACGCATCAGAGCCCCGCTCGATCCGGGCTCACGTCCTGAGGACTTCATCATCATGTCGAACACCGCACTTCTCGAGCGTCCCGCCACCACCGCCGCGATCCGCACGCAGCACGAAGCCGCCGCGCCCCTGTCCGCCGCAGGAGCCGATCTTCCCGCCGTGCGCTCACCCCGTGGCTTCGCCCTCTACGTCGGGCTGGACGAGATCAAGGCCGCCGAAGCCGGCGTCAGCCTCCCCCTTCTCGTCGACGCGCTGCGCCGCACCCTCGCCGAGCTCGCCCCGGGAGCCGAGACGCACGCGACGGTCGCCCTCGCCCCGCACGGATCGGGCGGCCGCGACCTCGACGTGGTCCGTCTCGCTCTGCAGGAGCCCGGTGCCATCGCGCGCACCAAGGCCGCTGCGGAAGAGGACACCACGGACGAGGAGACGGGCGTCACCGTCGACATCTCCCGCAAGCGCGTGCTGATCGACGGCGAGTCCGCCGCCTTCACATACAAGGAGTTCGAGCTGCTGCAGTACCTCGTGCTCCGCGAGGGGCGCACGATCGAACGCAGCGAGCTGGTCTCCGCGCTCTGGCAGGCCCAGGACGACGAGACGCCCGGTGAGCGCACGATCGACGTGCACGTGCGCCGCCTGCGCGCGAAGCTGGGTCGCTATGAGGACATCGTCCGCACCGTGCGCGGCATCGGCTACCGCTTCGACCGCCACGCCGACGTCGTCATCCGCTACGGCCACGGAACCCCCTCGCCCGACCGCTTCTGAGTCGCCGGGAGCCGGTGTCAGCAGCTGCGCGTAGGGTGGGCGCATGACCCTGACAGCGCGCTCCGCCTCGGCGGACGCCGCCCCCGCGGACACTGCTCAGGAGACCGTCTACCGCCCGCCGCACGAGCTCGATCTCCACCGAACGGTCGGCATGCTCCGCCGCGGTCGCAACGACCCGACGATGGTCATCGACGGAACCGTCATCTGGCGCGCGTTGCGCACACCCCTCGGACCGACGACCCTCGCTCTGCGCATGCTCGGCGGCGAGGTCCACGCGACCGCGTGGGGCCCGGGATCGGGCATCGCCCTCGATCTGGTGCCCGCGCTCTGCGGTGCCCACGACGACGCCTCCGACTTCGATCCTTCCCTGCACCCGCTCATCGCCGACACCGCACGACGCCACCCGGGGCTGCGTCTGACGCGTACCGACGAGGTGTTCGATGCGCTCGCGTGCGCGATCATCGAGCAGAAGGTGACCGGCATGCAGGCTTTCGGCGCGTGGCGCTGGCTGATCTCGCGGTTCGGAGCACCCGCTCCCGGTCCCACCCCGCGGCCGATGTTCGCCGCGCCATCCCCCGACCAGTGGCATCGCATCCCGTCCTGGGCCTGGCATCGTGCCGGCGTCGAGCCGCCCCAGTCGCGCACCATCGTGCGTGCGGCCGAGCGCGGAGATCGCATCTCCCGAGCCGTCAGAGCCGCCGCCTCGGGAGATGACCGAGACCGCGTGCTCACGAGCCTTCCCGGCGTGGGGGTCTGGACGTCGGCGGAGACGCGCATCCGCGCTCTCGGGGATCCGGACGCGGTCAGTATCGGCGACTACCACCTCGCCCATGAGGTCGGCCACGCGCTGACGGGTGCACGCACCGATGACACCGGGATGATCGAGCTCCTCGCGCCGTGGGCCGGACAGCGACAACGCGTCGTCCGCCTCATCTATGCGAGTGGTGTGCAGGAACCGCGCCGGGGGCCTCGTCTCGCACCCGAAGACCATCGCCGCCGCTGATGTCGGCACCTAAGCTGGTGACATGTCCCGTTCCATGCTGCGCATCCTCGTCACCGTCGGCCTGCTGATCGTCGGCGTCGTGATCGGGCTGATCTTCCAGAACGTCTGGCTCGGCGTCCTGCTCGCGGCCATCGTGTGGCTCGGCTGGTTCCTCGGATACGAGTCGCGCCGCGGCAACAACGCCGGGGTCAACGACGAGGACCACGGCATCGAGCTCTGAGTGGTCGCCCCGACTCAGTAGTAGACGGCGAGCGGGCCCGACGGTCCGTCGACCACGCGCACCGGGGTGTCGAACACCCGCGTGAGCACGTCGTCCGTCATGATCGCCGCCGGCGAGCCGAACTCCACGACCGCACCGTCTTTCATCGCGCAGATGTGGTCGGCGTAGTGCCCGGCGAAGTTGATGTCGTGCAGCACGATCACGATCGTGCGCCCGAGTTCCTCCGCGGCCCGGCGCAGATGCTTCATCATCTGCACGGCGTGCCGCATGTCGAGGTTGTTCAGTGGCTCGTCCAGCAGCACGAACTCGGTGTCCTGGGCGAGGACCATGGCGACATAGGCGCGCTGACGCTGCCCGCCGGAGAGCTCGTCCAGGTAACGCCCCTCCAGAGCGCCGAGGTCGAGGAAGTCGATCGCCTGACTGATGATCTCCTCGTCGGCCCGGTTCAGCCTGCCCTTCGAGTGCGGGAAGCGCCCGAAACCGACCAGCTGGCGAACGGTGAGGCGGGTGACGAAGTGATTCTCCTGACGGAGGATCGACACCACCTTCGCCAGATCCTTCGATCTCGTCGAGGCCACGTCGAGCCCCGCGATCTCGATGGCACCGGCATCCATCCCGGTCAGACGCCCGATCATCGTGAGCAGCGTCGACTTGCCCGCGCCGTTCGGACCGATCAGGGCGGTGATTCCGCCGGCGGGGATCTCGAGGTCGACGGGGCCGATCGCGACCTCGCTGCTGTATTCGCGGCGGACGCCGTCGAGAGCGATCACAGTCTGCCCTTTCTGAGGATGACGATGAGGAACACGGTGCCGCCGACGAGCTCGATCAGGATCGACACCATCCCCTGCGCGTAGAAGATGTTCTTCATCACGAAGTAGGCCCCGGCCAGGATCGTGAAGGCCGTGAGCACCGCGACGGGGAAGATCAGCCGATGGTCGTGCGTGTCGGCGAACTGGTAGGCGAGCGTCGCCACCAGGAAGCCGAGGAACGTCATCGGTCCCACCAGCGCGGTGGAGGTGGCCATCAACACGGCGACGAGGAACAGCACGATGAACAGTTCGCGGCGATGATCGACGCCGAGGGAGCGCGCAGCGTCCGGGCCGAGTGCCATGAGGTTGAGCCGGCGCGAACGGAGCCACAGCAACGCAGACGCCGCGACGACCAGCGGGATCGCCAGCGGGAGGTACGAGGGGTCGGCATTGGACACGTTGCCGAACAGACGCGCGGCGAGCACGTCGAACTCACTGGGTGTGAGCAGGCGCTGCATGAACGTCGCGATCGCCCCGAGGCCGCCTCCGATCACGATGCCCACCAGGAGCATGATCTGCAGATTGCCGTAGCGTCCGGACAACAGCCAACCGTAGAGGGCGACGGCGAGACCGACCATGATCGCGACCTGGATCGCGAACTGCCCGATTCCCTGGATCGCCACGATCCCTGCCACTCCGAACAGGTACACGGTCGAGGTCTGCACGACTCGATAGAGCGATTCGAACCCCATGATCGACGGCGTGATGATGCGGTTGTTGGTGACGGTCTGGAAGCTCACCGTGGCGACGGCCTGAGCGACCGCGACGAGGGCCATCACCGTGACGTCGGTGGCGCGATGCTGCGCGATCCGCCAGAACCCGGTGGAGCCGACCGGCATCGGATTCGCCCAGGCGAGCAGACCGAAGCCCGACCCTGCCGCGAGGACCAGGAGGATCCCGAGCACCACGGCGTAACGCCGGCGCGCACCTGGGGTCGTGAACGAGCCCGCCGACCGGAGCGCACCGGCGGTCGCCACGTCGCCCGTCCCCCCGCTAGCCACGTCGACGCTGCCTGAGCAGGAGAAGGACGAACACCACGGCGCCGACCACCCCGAGGATCAGCGACACCGGCACTTCGAACGGCATGATGATCGTGCGTCCGATGATGTCGCACACGGTCACGATCGCTATGCCGAGCAGGCACACCCACGGAAGATTGCTGCGCAGATCGTCGCCGCGCACCATCGAGACGATGTTCGGCACGATCAAGCCCAGGAAGGGCAGATTGCCGACGACGACGGTGACGACACCGGTGGTGACCGCGATCAGCACCGTCCCGAGCAGAATGATCCTGTTGTAGTTCACGCCGACGTTGGTGGCCACTTCCTCGCCGAGCCCCGCGATGGTCAGCCGATCGGCGACGATGAAGACGATCACCCCGATGACAGCCACGATCCAGAGCATCTCGTACTGACCTCGCATCACCGAGGTGAAGCTGCCCGCGAACCAGACGCCGATGATCTGCAGCGAGTTGGTGGCCAGCGCGAGGTACGTCGACAATGCGCCGACCACGGCCCCGAGCATGATGCCGACGATCGGGACGATCAGGGACGACTTGAGTGCCACCCGGCGCAGGAACGCGAAGAACACCATCGTGCCGATGAACGCTGCGAGCACCGCGCCGGCCATCCGGAGGGGAAGCGACGGCTGCGGCACGAGGATCATGACCATCAGGAGCCCGAGGCCGGCCCATTCGGTGGTGCCGGTGGTCGTCGGTTCGACGAAGCGGTTCTGGGTGAGCAGCTGCATGACGAGGCCCGCCATGGCCATCGAGGCGCCGGCGAGGACCAGGGCGATCGTGCGGGGCACTCGGGTGATCTGGAACATCTGGGCGCCGTCGTCCGCGCCGGTGACGTCGTACACACCCGTGAAGAGCGAGATCGCGAGCAGGACGACGACGATCAGCACGCCGATGAGCAGTTTCACGTCGAAGAGCCGCCCGGCGTAGCGGGGCGGCGGAGCGATGTCGGTGGAGACCATGATGATGGGGCGGCGGCACCCGGATCGTCCGGATGCCGCCGCCGTACCTCAGTTCTTCGCGCTCTTCTCGAGGGCGTCGGCGAGGTCGTCGAGGAACGTCGTGTACGTCTGGATGCTCTCGTTCAGGTACGTGTCGGTGGGCATGTACACGATCTGCTTCTGCTTCACAGCGGTGACGCCGGCGAGCGCCTCGGAGCTCTCCAGGATCTCCGCGGCCTGCACGTAGTCGGGGGTGTCGGCCGCGAAGACGGCGTCACGGTCGAGCACGAGGATCCAGTCGGGGTTCGAGGCGGCGATCGCCTCGACCGAGATGTCATCGCCCTGGTGGTCGTCGGTCGCGTCGTCGACCTCGAGCGCGGGGGTCAAGCCGAGCATGTCGTAGATCGGTCCGAGCGAGCGTCCGACGGTCGGGGCGAGGTAGCCGATCTGTCCGCCGGAGGTGTTCACGGCCATGACGGTGTCGGCATCGTCGTACGCCGCCTTGGCGCGCTCGACAGCGGCGTCGAAGTCGTCCACGAGCTTCTTGGCTTCGTCCTGCTTGCCGAAGATCTCGCCGAGGACGGTGACCTGGCGCTTGAGCTCGTCTCCGAAGGGCTCACCTTCGCGCGGCTCGAGGTCGACGATCGTGGCGTCGGGGACCAGATCGGCGATCGCGGCGTTGTGCTGAGTGAACCGCTGGCCGCTGATGATCAGGTCAGGCTCGACGGCGACGACCGCTTCGAGGTCGGGCTCGCTGTGCAGTCCGATGTCGACGATCGCGTCGTCCTTCACGTACGACACGGTCTCCGGCATGAGCGCGACGGCCCCGGCGGAGAGCTCGACGTCCCAGTCGGAAAGCGTCTGGAAGGTGCGGTTGTCGAGCGCGACGACGGATGTGGGAGGCGTCGCGATCTCGTGCGTGCCGGTGTTGTCCTCGATCGTGACGGTCGCTGCTGCGGGTTCGGTCTTCTCCGGTTCCGCCGAGCCGCCGGAGGTGCAGCCGGCGAGGGCGAGGAGGCCGACGAGAGCGGCGCTCGTGGCGGTGAGGGTTCTGGGCACGGACATGGAGAGACTCCTGTTCTGCGGGATCGATGCGCACGCTGCGGCGCCGGAAGCCGAGAGTGGAGGGCGACTCCCCTCGGCACATTTAGGTTAGCCTTACTTTATGAGCGATACGAAATCCGGTTTCTCGATCGAGCGTCGCGGCCTCGAGCTGCGCTTCCGCAACGTCACCTTGAGCGCCCGCGAGTGGCTGGCCCCCGACTTCGTGCGTGTGCGCCTGACGGGCTCCGATCTCGCCGGCTTCGACTCTCCCGGCTCCGACGACCACATGCGCCTGTTCTTCCCCGCGGGCCCCACCGAATCCGTCGAGGAGCTCCGAGCGTCACCCAGCCGCGAATACACACCGCTCGCCTGGGGCGAGGACTGGCTCGACGTCGAGTTCGCCGTGCACGGTGACCAGGGCGTCGCCGCGCCGTGGGCGGCGACGGCACCGCTCGGATCGACGATCGGTGTCGGCGGTCCCCGCGGAGCGGCCGTTCTGTCCGGTGAGCCCGGCTCGTGGCTCCTCGTGGGCGACGAAACCGCTATTCCGGCGATCCGTCGCTTCGCCGCACTGATCCCCGACGGCACGCCCGCACGCATCGTGATCGAGACCGTGAACCCCGGCCGAGAGGTCGACATCGACGCGCCCGTCGACATCGAGTGGCTGCATCGTGGCGAGGCGCCCTCCGGTTCCGCCCTCATCGCCTTCCTCGAGGGGCTGACCGCCGAGCACGCGATCGGTGCCGACCCGTTCGTCTTTATCGCCGCCGAGCAGTCGATCGTGAAGCCCGGCCGAGCGCTGCTCGAGCGCTGGAGCGTCGACACCGCGAAAGCCGTCGTGAAGGGTTACTGGAAGCGCGGCGAAGCCGAATACCACGCCCCGCACTAGTACGACGTCGGCGGTTGCTGGAAGACTCGACCCGTGGCTCTTCTGGATCATCTGGGCATCACCGTCGACGACCTCGAGCGCGGACGGGCGCAGTTCCACCCCGTGCTCACCGCTCTCGGGTATCAGAGCGGGGGCGCGAACGATCATTCGATCTCATGGAACAACGGCGACGAGACCGAGATCATCCTCTACACCTGGGATGAGGACTCCGCTCCGCATCAACATGGCCGCATCGGCTGGCAGCACATCGCCTTCGCAGTACCGACGCGCGAGCAGGTCGACCGCCTGCACGCGGTCGCGGTCGACGCCGGCTGGACAGCTGTCCGCGAGCCCAAGGAGTACCCGCGCTACTCGGAGCGCTACTACGCCGCGTTCGTCGAGGACGCGGACGGCATCCGGGTCGAGTTCATGCACAACCCGCCCCGTGAGACAACTTGACTCCCGGGCGTGTCGCGCCCTAGTGTGGCAAAGCTGTGCCGATCGGCGCAGCACACCAGCCGAGGAGCACGACGGATGACCGCGCAGCGGAACCTTCCCCAGGCAGCGGTGTTGCCGCTTCAGCAGAAGCGCAATGACCGCTACGAGTCGTACCCTCCGGCACGCGCCGTGTGACAGCATCCGCTCTCGCAACGCCCCGTACCGTCAGGTCCGGGGCGTTTTCCGTTGGAGACTCCTCTGACCTGTGGCTGAACATCACCACAAGGAAAGGAATCATGGAGAGGCTCTCCGCACGGCTGCTGTCGTGGGCGTCCCTGATCGACGAGAAGACACTCGCTCAGGCGCACACCACGGCCCGCATGCCGTTCATCCACCCGCACCTGGCACTGATGCCGGACGCGCACCTCGGCAAGGGGGCGACGGTCGGCTCGGTCATCCCGACGCTCGGCGCGATCATCCCCGCCGCCGTCGGCGTCGACATCGGCTGCGGGATGATCGCCGTTCGTACGCCGTTCACGAGGAGCGACGTCGACGGTCGTCGGCTCGCCGACCTTCGGGAGCAGATCGAGCGCGCCATCCCCCTGTCGGCCGGCCGGTACAACCGCAAGGTCGTGGCCACCGCGGAACCGCGCATCGCCGAGCTGGAGCAGCTCGCCGAGAAGAACGGCTTCGACCCGGCGCAGTACGCCGGGAACTGGCGTCTGCAGTTGGGCACGCTCGGTTCAGGCAACCACTTCATCGAGGTGTCGGTCGACGAGCTCGATCGGGTCTGGCTGTTCCTGCACTCGGGTTCGCGAGGCGTCGGCAACAAGATCGCCGGGCACCACATCGCCGTCGCCCAGCGGCTGGCGAGGCAGTGGTGGATCGACCTTCCCGACCCCGACCTGGCATACCTGGTCGAGGGCACACCGGAGTTCACCCGCTACATCCGGGAGCTGCGGTGGGCCCAGCACTTCGCTCTGCTGAACCGGGAGGAGATGATGGATCGCGTCATCCGGCAGGTGTCGGAGTTCCTCGGAACCCCGGTCGACGAACAGGAGCGCATCAACTGCCACCACAACTTCACCGAGTCGGAGAAGCACTACGGGAAGCAGGTGTGGGTGTCACGGAAGGGCGCCATCCAGGCGGACGCCGGTCGACCGGGCCTCATCCCCGGGTCGATGGGGACCGCCTCGTACGTGGTGGAAGGGCTCGGCGACCCGCAGTCGCTGAACTCCTCCCCGCACGGTGCCGGACGGGAGTACTCCCGCTCGGCGGCGCGGCGGACCTTCACGCACGACCAGCTGCGAGAGGCGATGACGGGCATCGAGTTCCGTGACACCGATGCCTTCATCGACGAGATTCCGCAGGCGTACAAGCCGATCGACCAGGTGATGGCGGATGCCGCCGGACTCGTGTCGATCCGGCACACGCTGCGGCAGATCGTCAACGTGAAGGGCGACTGAGCAGGACCGGGCGGTGGGATCCCACCGCCCGGTCTCCTCTCCACCCCTTCCCCGCGAGATCCGCGGGCGGATCGTCTTCTCCTGCTCCGACACGTCAGAGGCCGGGTTCTCCCCCTCTCGTGCGCGACCGATATCTTCGGCTCCCGGGCTCTGGCAGGCTTGCCGAATCGATGCGACGATGAGGAAGTGGGATTCATGAATGACGCGCAGATCTGGACGATGATCGGATCGTTCACCGTGCTGATGTTCAGCACGCTCACGGTCGTCTCGACCCTGTTCGTCCGGATCGTCCGCAGTGAGATCGGCGGTCTGCGCACCGAGATGAACGGGCAGATCGGCGGTCTGCGCACCGAGATGAACGCACGATTCGATGCCGTGAACACCCGCATCGACGGGCTCGACCGCGACGTGCAGGCGATCGTGAAGCGCACGTTCGGTCTCGACCGCGACGGATGACGACGCTTCGAGACCACGCTTCGGTCGCCCCACCCGACCGGTATGACGCCTATCCGGAAGTACCCAACGGCACCGCGATCCTGCTCCTCGCGGGGTCGAGTGGGCGCGTGGAGGCAGAACGGGCCGACCTGTTCGCACGGCACGGGGCCCGGGTCCGCGCCATCCGCTGGTTCGGCGGTGCGGGTCAGCGCCCCTCACCCCACGAAGTGCCGATCGAGCTGTTCACGGATCAGCTGGACCTCCTGCGGCACGATGCCGACCGCATCGCGATCTTCGGAACGTCGTTCGGTGCGGAGGCTGCCCTGGTCACCGCGTCCCTTCACCCGGTCGACGTGACGGTCGCGGTCGCACCGTCATCCGTCGTCTGGGCGGGGTTCGCCGACGGGGACTGGTCATCGCACTGGACCTGGCAGGGGGCTCCGCTCCCGGCTGTCCCGTTCGACTCGTCGTGGTCGCCGTCGACCGAACCGCCCGAGTACCGGACCCTGTACCAGTCGAGCCTCGATCGCGCTCCTGACGCCACTGCAGCCGCAACGATCCTCTCAGAGAGCATCCGCGGCGTCGTCGTGCTCATCGCGGGAGGCGACGACCGTGTCTGGCCGAGCGACCGGTTCGCCGCCGAGATCGTCGAGCGCCGCAGAGCGAACGGACGGGAGACGAGGCTGATCACGCACTCCCCCGCCGGGCACCGGATGATCCTGCCCGGCGAGTCGATCGCCACCGGTGGAGTGACGATGGCACGAGGAGGCTCACCATCGGCTGACGCGGAACTCGGTGCCCTCGCGTGGCCGCAGATCGTGCACGCACTCGGGCTGCGCGCCTGAGCGTCAGAGGGCCGAGGCCGCCTCGGTCTCGACAGATCGGTCGGTGAACGCGGTCTTCGGGACGAACACGAGGATCACCGCGGCCACGAAGGCGGTCACCCCGCAGACGATCCACACCGTGAAGTAGCCCGCGAGCGAGCCGGCCGTTCCCTCGGTCGCACCTGCCGTGCTCGCGACCCCATGCAGGAGCGCGATGCCGAACACGCACGAGGCGATCGCGCCGCCGACGGTCTTCACCGAGTTGGTGAGCCCCGTCGCGACACCGGTCTGCGTGGCCGGAGCGGCCGATGCGGCAGCGGCGGGGAGCGCGGCGACCAGCGCTCCCGAGCCGAGTCCGACAACGACCATGTTCGTGATGACCTGCGCGTACGTGTCGTGGAACGGAAGGAAGAGGAGGAACCCGATGCCGACCAGCACGGACGCACCCATCAGCGTCAGGCGCGGCGTGGCCCGCCGGGCGACGGTCGGGAACAGGAGAGCCCCCGCGATCATGGCGATCAGATACACGCCGATGATCAGCGAGGTCGCGAAGCCGCTCGTGCCGAGACCGTAGCCGTAGACCGTCGGATCGGTACGCGCGAACGTCGACAGCGGGGCCTGCGCGCCGAGCACGCTGACGCCGAAGAGCCCGGCGGTCAGGAAGACGGGGCCGAGCGCCGGCGAACGGAACATGCGCACATCGATCAGCGGATCGTCGGCGCGGAGCTCCCACACGACGAACGGGATCACCAGCAGGACGCCGAGCACCACCACCGCCCAGGACCAGGGGTTGGTCAGGCCGCCCTCCAGCCGAAGCAGACTGAGACCCCCGGTGAAGCAGACGAGGGCGAGGGAGATGAGTACGAGGCCGACCGTGTCGAAGAGACCGCCCGTCGGCTCCGGCGACTCCTTGACCCCGAACAGGATCACGAAGAAGCAGACCACGATCAGCACGGCAGGCACCAGCAGCACCACGGTGAGCGGCAGGACATCGATGAGCGCGCCACCCACGAGCGCGCCGATGATCGCCCCTCCTTCGAGCGCCGCGACGAGGAGGCCCGCTGCCTTCGCCGTGATCGAGGAACGCCCCTCCATGCGCCGCGAGCGCGACCAGATCAGAGCGATCTCCAGCGGAAGCCAGACCACGTAGAACCCCATCAGCGCCCACGCCGCGAGGAACACCGGGAAAGAGTCGGTGAAAGGCAGCACCAGAGCGGCGGCGGCGGTGACAGCGGTCGAGATCAGCAGCATCCGCTTGTGGCCGACCATGTCACCGAGCTTCGCGAACGCCGGGACCACGAGTGCCGACAGCATCAGCTGCGCCCCCTCGAGCCAGTTCACATCGGCGTCGTGGATCCCCAGATGGCGCGCGATGTCGGTGAGCATCGGGGTGTAGTACCCCTGCAGCACACCGCTCGTGAACTCCACGAAGGCGAGGAAGCCCACGACGATGGCGAGGGTGCCCAGGGTGCGGGTGCGCGTCATCGCGTCTCCTGCTTCTGCTTCGGGTTCCCCGGCACACTCCGGGGGAAGGGTGAGATCACCCTAGCCGTTCGAGCAGCGCCCGGTGGAATCGCTCCCCCCGCTCCAGGGCGGCGATCTCGACGCTCTCGTCGACGCCGTGGATCGAGGAACGCTGGGCGTTCGACATGTCCAGCGGTGCGAAGCGGTAGACCGCCGGCGAGAACCGGTGGAAGTGTCGCGAATCGGTGGCGGCCATCATCACATACGGCACCGCGGGCACCCCGGGGAAAGCGACGTCGAGGGCTTCGGCGAGGAGCGCGAACTGGGCGTTGTCCGTCGGTGACTCCGGCGACGGCTCGCTCGCTTCGACGACCTCGACCGTGACGAGCGGGTCACGGATGCGCCGACGTACCCGGAACACCGTCTGCTGCGTCGTCTCGCCGAGCGCGATGCGCAGGTTGACGGTGGCGGATGCCTGAGACGGCAGCACGTTCGCCGCAGTACCGCCCGACTGCATCGTCGGCGCGACCGTGGTGCGCACGAGAGCTGCGGGTTCACCGCCGAGGGCGGCGAAGACCTGCGCGGTGAGCAGCGGGGCAGAACTCAGCAACCGCAGCAGGTGCCGAGCCGGGCCCGGAGTCTGCCCGGCCAGCTGCGACAGCATCCGCAGGATCGCCTTCGACGCCCGCGGGCGGAAGGTGGTGGGTCCGAGTCGGTCCACGGCCGTGGCGATGCGCCGGACGGCGGTCGACGACGGCGGAGCGGAGGCGTGGCCGCCGTCGCCGCGGGCCGTCAGCCGGAGCGTCATCACGCCCTTCTCCCCGACACCGATCATCGCGGCACGGCCGGGGACGAAGGGCAGGGGCGCGTCGACCACGGCACCACCCTCGTCGACCACGAGCCACGGGACCACCCCGCGTTCGCGCAGCACTCGCGCGATCTCCTCGGCGGCGCGTCCGTACGTCTCCTCGTTGCCCCCGAAGGAGAGGTACACATCACGGGGCGGCACGAACCCGTCGGCGAGCAGATTCTCGACCGCCTCGAGGACCACGATCAGCGGGCCCTTGTCATCCAGCGCTCCACGGCCGTACACCGATCCGTCGGCGATCACGCCGGCGAACGGCGGATGGGTCCAGTCGTCGCTCTCGTCGACCGGGACGACGTCGTAGTGGGCCATCAGCACGACGGGCTCGTCGGAGGTCGCACCGTTCCCCTCCCAGTGGAACAGGAGGCCGAAGTCGGTGTGCCGTTCCAGACCCAGCTCCTCGTGCGTCAACGGGTAGAGCTCCGCGATCAGCGCGACGAACTCCTCGAAGGGCGCAGGTCCGCGTTCCTCGAGCTCGGCCGAGACCGTCGGTATCCGGATCATCTGCGAAAGCCGCTCGGCGATGCCCGGGCGCACGGTCGGTGTGGTCACAGTCGCCATCGTACCCAGCAGCGGGGCCGCGTTCCGGCGCGATCCGACATCACGCGTTTCGGTCGCCTGCATCGTCGATTCCGGAGAAGATGTACCGAGACGAAGGAGAACACGGATGAGGATCGCCGTCGCAGGAGGAACCGGGACCGTCGGACGGCACACCGTCGAGGCGGTGCGCACAGCGGGACACGACGCGGTCGTCCTCAGCCGGTCGCAGGGAGTCGACCTGGTGACCGGGCAGGGGCTGGACGACGCCCTGGCAGGCGCTGACGCGGTGGTCGACGTCGCGAGCATCGAGACGCTCAAGGCGAGCGCGGCCATCGAGTTCTTCACCGCCGCGACCGGAAACCTGGTCTCAGCGGCGTCGAATGCGGGAGTCGGACAGGTCGTGCTGCTGTCGATCGTCGGGATCGACCGCATTCCCTACGACTATTACGCCGGCAAGATCGCCCAGGAGAAGATCGTCGAGGCGTCGCGCGTACCGTGGACGATCCTGCGGGCCACGCAGTTCCATGAGTTCGCGGAGCAGATGTTCGCCCGGGCGAAGCTGGGACCCGTGCACATCGCCCCGAACGCCCGCACACAGCCCGTGGCTGCGAGCGAAGTGGGCGCGCGTCTCGCAGCACTCGCCACTGCCGATCCGCAGGGACGCGTGCGTGACCTCGCCGGCCTTCGGGAAGAGCAGTTGTCTGACATGGTGCGTGCGTTCGCGCGGCGGACGGGATTCCGCGGATGGATACCGAGACTCAACGTGCCGGGGCCGCAGATGGCCGGCATGAGAGCGGGGCATGCTCTCCCCGGTCCTGACGCAGATCTCGGACGCCAGAGCTTCGCCGAATGGCTCGCCGCCCGCTAGCGGTGCCCCTGCTCCAGTCCCTCTCCACATACTGCTCCGGAACAGGCTTCTCCCCACTCGCCGCATCCAGGTTCGTGGTCTTGGCAGGATGAGATCATCCGACCAGAATGAGAGCGTGATCACGATGACCGAGCCGCAGATCTGGACCATGATCGGTGCCGTCATCGCGCTGATGTTCGGAATGGTCACGGTGGTCTCGACGCTGTTCATCCGAGTGTTGCGAGCCGAGATCGGCGGCGTGAGGTCAGAGATCGGTGGGCTCCGCACCGAGATGGTCGCGCGGTTCGAGGCCGTCGATGCGCGATTCGTCTCGGTGAACACTCGCATCGACGCCGTGGAGAGCCGTATCGAAGGCCTCGACCGCGACGTGCGCGCGCTCGTGAAGCACACCTTCGGCCTCGACCGCGGATGACCTCTCGAGGCTGATCCGAACGAGCGTGCGGCGTTCCGTCGCCTGAGCACCTCCGCCGTCTCACGGGAACACCACGAAACAGGTGACGGTTGCATCCAGGGTGGCGCGCGGCGCCCCCTGGAGGTGCACATGGAACTGACCCTGGTGTCATCGTCGTTCTGCGGCGCCTGCGCCCGGACCCGGGCCGTTCTCGCCGAGGCCGCACGATTCCTCCCCGACGCGACCGTGACCGAGATCGACGTCGCACAGGATCCGGATGCTGCCGAGAAGCTGGATATCGGGTTCACACCGACCGTGATCATCCACGATTCCACCGGCACCGAAGTCTTCCGGGCCACCGGTGTGCCGACGGTCCCGCAGGTGCTCACCGCCGCGGTCAAGGCGCTCCCGGCCTAGGGCCGCCGTCGCTCCGGATCCCTCTTGCGGACCCTCTCGATCCGAGCGCAGACTAAGTTCCAGCGGTGCCGGTCATGACACCGTTCACACACTCCTGGAGTCTTCATGCCCGCTCTCAACCCGTATCTCTCGTTCCGCACCGAGGCCCGCACGGCGATGGAGTTCTATCAGAGCGTCCTCGGCGGTGACCTGGTGATCAACACCTTCGGAGAGTTCCCCGACATGGTGCAGGATCCGAGCCAGAAGGACCTCGTCATGCACGCACAACTCGATGCTCCGGGCGGTCTGGTGCTCATGGCCTCCGACTCCCCCGACGGCATGCCCTACGAGAAGCCGCAGGGGTTCTCGGTGTCACTGAGCGGCAACTCCCAGGACACCACCCGCGCCGTGTGGGAGAAGCTCTCCGACGGCGCGACGATCACGATGCCGCTGGACGTGCCCCCGTGGGGCGGCCTCTTCGGCATGCTCGTCGATCGCTTCGGCATCCCGTGGATGCTGCACGGCGACCCGGAGGAGTGAGACCACTCCGCGTCAGCGCGGCTGCACCGCCCGACAGGCGAGATGCAGCGCCAAGCGCGCTTCCGGGTCGGTCAGGTCGATGCCGAGGAGTTCTTGCACACGCCGGATCCGCACGGTCACGGTGTTACGGTGCAGACCGAGCGCCGTCGCGGTCGCAGCGATGCCCGATTCGTGGTCGAGGTACGACGAAAGGGTGGTGAGCAGCTCTCCCCCTCCCTCCCGCAACGGTGCGAGCAGGGATTCCGCAGCGGGGACGAACGTGTCGTTCCCGGTCCAGGCGAGCAGGAGCTGCTCGAGTCCGAGGCTGTCGACGCGCACGAACCACCCCGTCGCCGATCGCGACGCCGCGATGCGCGCCGCATCCCCCGCCTCGTCGAGAGTCGCGGCGAGTCCTTCCGGTCCTCCCTGGAGCGAGCCGATGCCGGTGGCGACGGCGAAATCGCGCAGGGCACTCAGATGGAGCTCCCGCAGGGACGCGACCGCCCGCTCCACCCGGTCAGGATCCGGCGACTCCGGGAAGGTCAGCCACCCGCTCAGTCCTCGACCGGCCGTCGTCGCGTGCGCATCGCCGTCGATGGCGCTGAGCCCGGCACTGACCGTCCGCAGCAGCGAGAAGGAATCGAGTCGTCCCCTCGCCACCATCCGGAAGCCGAGGTGATGTCCACCGGTGCGCCAGCCGCGCTCGGCCATGCGCCGCTCGACATCGGCGTCGGCCGTCCCATGCAGATCGACGAAGTCGCGCAGCAGCCCGGAGGACACGGCGACGTCGTTCACCGCCGCCACCTCGTCGATCAAGATGCGTGCGGCGACCGCCGGCATCGCCACCTCGGCGGCGACGGAAAGCGACTGCACCTGTGCCTCCCCGAGTCCTCGACCGAAGAGCACGAGCCGCAACCCGCTGCGCCCCGGGCTGTCCACACGCACCGACGCGGCCGCCGCATCGCCGACACCGGCCCGATCGAGCCAGGATTCGAAACCGATCGCGGCGTGCAGTCGCTCGTCGAGATGCGCACCTGCCTCCTGCAGCACTCCCGACGAGTCGATCAGCGCGGCACCGACACCGAGGTTCGCGGCGATGTGCCCCAGCAGATCGGCCAGGTCATCGGCGGCATACTCGAACGACTGCGCGACCTTGCGCACCTGGCTGAGCGTCAGCGCATCCCGCGCCTCGATCAGCATCCAGCACGCTTTCGCGAGTTGGATGGGACGTTCGACATCGAGCAGGCACAGACCGATCCGATCCGCGAGGCGGAAAGCACCGGCATCGAACGAGGCCGCTCCCGAGAGCGCCAGTCCCGTGTATCCGCGATCACGCAGCCGCCGCAACAGCGCGTCCTGCTGCCAGGTCGACGTCGGGGCGGTCGCCGTCACGACCGCGAGCCGATCGGGCCCGCTCGCGCTCAGCTCGGACTCCCCCGCCCCTACCGTCACCGCTTCCCACGCGGCGTCCTCGGGCCCCGCGACTCTCCGAAGCCCGCCGTTCTCGCCGTGGGCGAGCAGCGCGCTCAACTGCAGTCTCTCGTTCACGCCGCGTCCAGATCGTCGAGTCCGTATGCCGAGGGCAACACTTTCGCCCGCCGATCCGGTCGGGCATTCCACCATTCCGGCGCGGGGATGGCGAGCACCGCGACGTTCCGCGCGAGTCGGAGCTCGGTGACCTCCAGGATCTCCCGCGAGATCGCATCGATGACCACGATGATCGTCGGCGCGGATGCGACCAGACGGCCGTCGGTCAGCACGGCGAGGGTCTCGGAGCGACTGACCACCCGGTGCACGGCCCCGGCGAGCCCGCTGATCTCCACCGCGTTCACGTGGGGATCGTGCGCAGACGAGGAGACCGAGACGATGCGCCCCTCGGCGAGAAGCTCCGCCCCGAGCGCATCGGCGAGGATCGGGAGCGGAGCGGTCGCGGCGCCGAGATAAGCCCGACCGAGGTCGAGCGCATGGGCGAGGTGGCCGCCGATCGCGTGCTCCCGCAGATCGCCGACCGTGAACCCGCCCAGCACGGCGCAGCCGACCCCGCCGGCCTGGATGATCGCCGATCGGACGACACGCTCGGCATCGATCGCCCGGTGCGCCTCGACGAGCGCGACGCCGTCGAAGCCCGTATCGCAGGCGAACACGAGGCCGGGGACGCGATCCACGAACAGCGACATCTGGTCGAGTCCCGGAACGGCCCGGCCGGTGCAGTCCGCATCGACCACGACATGCGACCCGGCCAGCAGCAACGGCGCCAGCCCGTTCATGCCTCCGCCTTCGAGGGAACAGACCGCCGGGACCGGATGACCGATCCACCGCTCGACGGCGTCGAGCAGCCGGGTGAACGGTGCCGCCCCCGGAAGACGCTCCTCCAGCAGCATGGTCGAGCCGACGAAGGCAACCCCGAGACAGGGCGTGGAGGGGTCGAGCGCCGAGATCGGCGAGACCTCGATCGGCCAGCCCTCGGCACCGGCGAGCATCAGCTCGAGCATGGTCGTCGAGCCGCCGCCGCCGGAGCCGAGCAGCGCATAGCCGCGGGCGAGCGCCGTGAGGTCGTCGCGCTGCAGCATCATGCGCTCCAGCCTAGGGAGAAACGTCCTCACCCGCGGCCAGCGTCTCGAGCGGAACGAACTCCGCCGTGAGGCCGAACGCGGACGGGCCGAAGGCGGCGAGCGCGTCGGGTGTGCGCATCATCTCCGGTGTGGAGATGCCGAGCACCCGCACGCGCTGCCCGTAGCGGAGGCCCTCCGTCGTGATGGGCTCCGCCGTCTCGTGATCGACCACGCAGATGAGGTCGGGCACGATCGCCACCAGCGTCCCGCTCCGGTGGGCGATGAGGTTCTCGTTCTGGAAGGAGATCTCGAAGGTGTCGCCTTCGTCGGCACCGAGGGGCGCGATGACGGCTCTCCCCTTGGCGAACCCCTCGGTCGTGCGCCGCTCGACGTCGACGACCTTGCCGACGCAGAGTTCGCGCAGGTGCGGGTAGAGCGTGCTCGCCAGGGTCTCGGCGATCGCGTCGAACGGCGAGCGATGCTCCTCACGGGCGATCCGGATGGCGCGGCCCAGCGCGAGGGCCATCGAGATCGTCCGGGGAACGGCCGTCCGGCGCACGTCGGCTCCGGTCATCGCGTACTCGGCGATGTGTCCCACACCGCCGAGTCGGATGGTGATGCCGCGGGCGAGCCACTCCATCTGGCGGTCGTCGTCTCCCGTGTCGATCACGACCTTCTCACCCCGCTCTCCCGCGAGCGCGAGGGGCGACCCGTGCACGCCGTACACGGCGAAGGTCTCCATCGACAGCTCAGGGAAGGCACGGCCCATGCCGTCGGCGTCGACCACGGGTAGCCCGGTCTCCGCCGCGACGATGAGGGGGATCATCGAGTTGATGCCCCCGCACTCGATCGGCATCGTCGCGTCCGCCTTCCGCCCGAGGTGCTCTTCGAGCGTGCGCAGGGCGAGGGTGGGCTCGGTCCCGGCGGGGATCTTCTCGATCATCACGGTCGGCGCGCCCATCTGGGCCGTCGGGATCACGAAGAGGTCGTCGGCGAGCTCGTCCGGGTCGAGGATCGTGATGCTCGCCTCCCCCAGCACGCGCTCGACCAGCATCTTGCCGATGTACGGGTCGCCCCCGCCGCCGGTGCCCAGCAGCGTCGCACCGCGGGCGAGATCGGGAAGGTCTGCGGCGGTGAGCTGCCAGCTCATGCCGCGGCTCCCGTCGAGACGAATCCTGCCGAGATGCTGCCGTCGAAGCGGTGCGACGGCATGTCGTACCCGAAGTAGCCGGGGCCGACCATCGCGAGCGCCGCCTCCGAGTGCCAGCGCTCGTCTGCGGGTGCCGCGATCACCCGCACCCGCTGCCCGTACCGCAGGGCCTCGGTCGTGATCGGCTCGCCGGATTCCCCGTCGAGCACCATGATCAGATCGGGAGTGGTCGCGAGCACGGTCCCGTCGGCCTCGGCCACGAGATGCTCGTTCTGGAACTGCAGCGTCAGCGTCGCGTCGCCGTCGCCGTCGATGCGTGCACGTCCGCGCGCGAAGCCGGTCGTGGTGGCGCGGTGCACATCGACGACTTTGCCGTCGAACAGCTCGCGCCCGCCGAGAAGCTCGACGACCGCCGCGACCGGATCGGTCTTCTCGTCGCGTGCGGCGGCGATACGCCGCCCGATCTCGATGCAGCGGGACAGCGACCCCGAGACGAGCGACTCCCGCGCGGCAGATCCCGACATCGAGAACCCGGAGATCATGACCGAGCACCCCATCTCGACACAGGCCACGCGGGCGATGCGCTCGGTCCACGAGTTGTCGACCGTCTGCAGCACGCCGGTGTTGCCCTTCTCATCGCTGAACGCGAGCGGCGATGCCGTTACGCCGTACAGCGTCGGGAGCACCATCTGCAGCTCCGGGAACGCCCGCCCCATGCCGTCGGCGTCGAGCAGCGGAAGGCCGAGCGCGGCAGCGGCGGCGATCGGGATGGTCGAGTTGACCCCTCCGACCTCGGCGCACGCGATATGGGTGATCGGACGGCCGAGGTGCACGCTGAGTGCCCTGACCGGTTCGATGACCTCGGCGAGGCTCGGGAGCTTCTCGACCATCACGGTCGGTGCTCCCATCATCGCGACGAACAGCACGAGAGCGTCGTCGGGGACCTCGTCGAGGCCGGCGACCGTGACGTCGCCGGAGGTCAGCGCCTGACGAGCGAGCAGCGCTCCGATGTAGGGGTCTCCTCCCCCGCCGGTGCCGAGGACGGCAGCACCGCGGGCGAGACCGTCGATGTGCGCGGGAGTGATCGTCCAGCTCATGTCACGCTCCCATGTCGAGGTCGCCGACGGCCTTCACGCGGATACGCGTCGCGTTGCCGGGGAGATACGGGATCGGCACCTCGTCGAAGTCGATGATCGACACGGTCGACGGCTTCGCGCCCGCCGCGATCGCCTTGTCGACGGCTTCGGCGCGCACCTCGGCGATGGTCTCGTCGCGACGCCCCGGTTCGATCGCGTAGACCTTGTCGATCTCGCCGCCGACCTGCGCGATCGACGCGCCGATGGCGTTGGCGACCGCATAGTTCTCCGGGCGGTGCACGGTGCCGAACAGCGGCAGCTCATCGGGGAGCAGGATGGATCCCCCGCCGACGGCGACCACCGCGATGGGCTCGGGCGAGGTGCGCATGCGGTCGACGGCTTCGGACACGCGTTCGGCGATGCGGGCGAGCACCCGCTCGACGAATGCCGGGTCGAGGTGAGCGACCTTGCTCGCATCACCCACCTGTGCGCGACCCGCGGCGACCGCGATGTCGGTGGCGGTCAAGGTGGAACCGCCGAAGACCAGAGCCTCGGTGGTCAGCTTGTATCCGACCGAAGCCGGACCGACCTCGGCGGTCTCCTCGTCGACGATGCTCCCGCCCCCGATGCCGAGGGAGAGCACGTCGGGCATCCGGAAGTTGGTGCGGATGCCCGCGACCTTCACCTCGTTCGCGGTCTCACGCGGGAAGCCGTTGATCAGCAGACCGATGTCGGCCGTGGTGCCGCCCACGTCGATCACGGCGCAGTCGTCGAGTCCGCTCGTGGCAGCAGCCCCGCGCATCGAGTTGGTCGGGCCGGAGGCGAAGGTCGCGACCGGGTAGCGGCGCACGTACTCCTCGTCCATGAGCGTGCCGTCGTTCTGGCTGAGGAAGATCGGCGCCTCGATGCCCTGGGCGCGCACGGCGGAGGTGAGCCCGTCGACGATCGCCGATGCGAGCTCACGCAGCGCCGCATTGATGATGGTCGCGTTCTCGCGCTCCAGCAGCCCGATGCGACCGATCTCGTGGGACAGCGAGATGGCGGCGTCCGCACCCAGCACCTCCGCGACGATCTCGGCCGCCCGCACCTCGAGGTCGTGGTTGACCGGACTGAACACCGACGAGATCGCGACCGAGCGGATGCCATGCGCCTTCATGTCCTCCGCGTGCGCCCGGATCTCGTCCGGGTCGAGCGGCGAGATCGGCCGGCCGTCGAACTCGTAGCCGCCGTGGGCGAGATAGCTGCGGGCCTGCGTGGCTTCGACCAGAACCTCGGGCCAGTCGATCAGCGGCGGCAGCGCCCGCGTGGCGGGCAGTCCGAGCCGGAGGGCGGCGACCGGTGCCAGGCGGCTGGCCTGCACGAGCGCGTTGATGAAGTGCGTCGTGCCGATCATGACGGCATCGACGTCGGCGCCCTCGAAGGCGTGCCCGGCCCGCAGGTCCTCGATCGCCTGGATGATGCCACCGGTGACATCGGGGGTGGTCGAGTGCTTCACGCCCGCGAGCGTGCGGGTGCCGTCCATGAGGACTGCGTCGGTGTTGGTACCGCCGACGTCGATGCCGATATGCATGATTCTCGCTTTCCTGTGAGGGGTGTCTGTCTCAGGCGGCTCAGGCCGCTGCTGCTGCTTCGACCGAGGTGGCCTGTCGTGTCGTCGCCACACCGACGCCACGGACCCAGCCGAGCTTGCCGGCCACGATGTAGAGCACCATCGAGAGGAACAGGCTCAGCAGCGACGGGATGCCCCAGGTCACGAAGTAGCCGACCAGCGCGGAGACCAACCACACGACGATCGTCGCGGGGACGATGCGCGGAGCGGTCGCCGGAAGGGTGCCGGCGTCTCGGGTGGCGTCGAGGTCGGGGCGCCAGCGGCGCACGATGTAGTACTCGGCCACCATGATCCCGGCGATGGGCGGGAACGCGACGCTCAGCACGATCAGGAATTCGGTGAACTGTCCGAGGATGCCGACCGCGGCGAGGATCGATCCCACGACACCCAGCACGATGGTCGTCGTGACACGGTGCAGGTTCTTGCCGAACGCGGTGGAGATGAAGTTCACCAGGCCCAACGTGGAGGAGTACAGGTTCCAGTCGTTGATCTTCAGGGTGCCGGTGAGCACGATGAACAGACCGATGAAACCGACCGACGAGGTGACGATCGCGACGATGTCGCCCGTGGCGGCCGCGTGGGCGAGCAGCACGCCGGCGAGACCGATCACGAACTCGCCGAGCGAGACGCCGAGGACGGTCTGCTTGATCACGTCGGCGCGCGAGCGGTTGAAGCGGGTCATGTCACCCGTGATGATCGCACCGACGATGAGACCACCGGCGACGATGCCGGTTCCGGCCCAGACGCTCATCGTGGGTCCGGGCGCCGGTCCCGTGAGCAGCTCGCCGATGTCGTGACGGCTCAGCTCGGTGATGACCGACCAGCCGACCAGGATGAGGAACAGCGGAACGGTGATGTTCGCGAGCCACTGCATCCCGACGAAGCCGAAGGCCACGATCGCGGTGACGGCGAGGCCGAAGATGAGGCTCCAGGCCCAGACCGGCAGGGCACCGGGCATGAGAGCGTCGAGTGACTGCGCGGAGATGGCCGACTGGATGCCGAACCAGCCGATGAGGCTGATACCGATCGCGAGGCCGACCAGCGAGGCGCCGATCTCGCCGAAGCCGGTCCAGCGTGCGAGCAGAGCGGTGTTGAGGCCCTCGCGCTGGCCGATGAAGCCGACCACGCACATGATCACCTCGAGGATGAGCGAGCCGAAGAGGAAGGCGAGGACGGCCTCGCCGAAAGTCATGCTGTAACCGAGGGTCGCGCCGAGGAGGAACTGCGAGAGGGCCGAGACCTGCCCGAATCGCTGCACGGCGATTCCGAACCAGGGTCTGCGGGCCTCGGGAGTCACTCGGGAGAGCGCGAAGTCGTCTGCGTGCGCCGTGCGTGCCATGAGGATCCTTCGGGAGGAGGGAACGGGTTGTGCGCCACAGTAGCGACGCTTCCCACACGGCCGACATGTGCATATCGCACGAGAATCACCCATGGATGTGCAGATCGCACACCACTCGCTCCGTCCACGGCCGCCGGTACATCACGACCGACGACGAGACCCACCCCTGCGGACATCGCCAGGGGTGGGTCTCGGCTCGAGGCGTGGTCTCGACCACCTCGCGGGTCGAGGTCGAAGGTCAGTGCAGCGCGTTGGTCTCGATGAAGGCGCGGAGCGCGTGCTCGCCGTCACCCATCTCGGTCACGTGCTGAGGCGCGTCGAGCATCTCCTGCAGCTCCGGCGCGTAGCCGAGCTCCACACCGATGGCCTCATGGATCGTCTCGGCGAACTTCTCCGGCTTGGCCGTCTCGAGCACGAGCATCGGCACACCGGGCTCGACGTACTCGCGTGCGACCTTGACGCCGTCCGCCGTGTGCGGGTCGATGACCTCACCGGTCGTCTCGTACACCGCGCGGATGGTCGCCAGTCGATCCTCGTGCGTCGAGGTGCCGCTGACGATGCCGAACTCCTCCAGGAAGCGCTCCTGCTCGGCGGAGAAGTCGAAGTGGCCCTGCGCCTCGAGGTCGTCCCAGGCGCCGACGACGCGGGCCGGGTCGCGACCGACCAGCTCGAAGATGAACCGCTCGAGGTTCGACGCCTTGGAGATGTCCATCGAGGGGCTCGAGGTCGCGAGGGTCTGGGCCGCACTGCGCGGCCGGTAGACGCCGGTGCGGAAGAACTCGTCCAGCACGTTGTTCTCGTTCGCCGCCAGCACGAGGCGCCGGATCGGCAGTCCCATCTGCTTCGCGAAGAACCCAGAGAGGATGTTGCCGAAGTTCCCGGAGGGCACCGTGAACGACAGCTCGGTCCAGCCACCGGCGTCCGTCGCCCGCAGCCACGCCCAGAAGTAGTAGACGGTCTGCGCCGTGATGCGCGCCAGATTGATGGAGTTCACGGCACCCAAGTGCTGCGCGCGCTTGAAGTCGAGGTCTCCTGCGAGCTTCTTCACGAGGTTCTGGCAGTCGTCGAAGACACCATCGACCGCGATGTTGTGCACATTCGCATCGTCGAGCGAGAACATCTGCGCCCGCTGGAACGCGCTCATGCGTCCCTGCGGCGACAGCATGAACACCGCGACGCGCTCCTTGCCGCGCAGCGCGTGCTCTGCCGCGGATCCGGTGTCTCCCGAAGTGGCGCCGAGGATGTTGAGCACGGAGTCGTTGCGCTCCAGCGTGTACTCGAGCACCTGGCCGAGGAACTGCATGGCCATGTCCTTGAACGCGAGCGTCGGGCCTTCGGAGAGCCCGACCAGGGTGAGCTCGTCATCGATCACCCGCAGCGGCACCACGCCGTCGGGGAAGTCGGCGTAGGCCGCATCCGTCATGCGCGCCAGGTCGGCGCGCGGGATGTCGGTCGCGAACAGACCGAGGACCTCGGTCGCCAGTTGCGGGTAGGTCAGGGCGCGCCACCGCTCGAGCGTCTCGCCGTCGACGGTCGGCATGGCCTCGGGTACCGCCAGTCCGCCGTCGGGCGCGAGGCCCTCCAACAGCGTCTCGCTGAACGACTGCGGCTGCATGCCGCCGCGGGTGGAGATGAACTGCACGTTGGCTCCTCGGCTCGGGACTCGGCCCGTCCATTCTCGCAGGGTGTTCCCGTCCGCGATGACGCGATGACACGAGAGGCGGCTTCCGCTCAGAAGAGAGCCGCTCAGAACAGAGAGGTCGGCAACGCACCCTCGTGTTCCAGCAGCCAGCGCTTGGTCTCGAGCCCGTGTCCCTCATCGCCGCCCGAGTACCCGCCGAGCCCATCGCCCGCGACGACCCGGTGGCAGGGCACGATCAGCGGGACGGGGTTCGCCCCCATGATCGACCCGATCCCCCGGGCCGGCACATCTGTGCCGCTGCGCGCGGCGAGTCCACCGTAGGTGATCGTCTCACCGTGGCCGACCGTCTCGTGCAGCACCGTGAGGACCGCCCGCGTCGCGACCGTCTGATCCCCGAGATCGACGGGGACGTCGAAGCGATGCAGGGTGCCCGCGAAGTACGCGGCGAGCTGGGCGAGCGCCTCGGCGAGCAGCGGATCGGAGGTGGGGTCCGACGGCGCCAGGCTCCCTTCGGGCGGAGTCGATCGCCACGCGACGCGGGTGATCGCCGCACCGTCGCTGACGACGCCGATGACGCCGACCGAGGTCGCGAGCGTTGCGAAGGCGGGCATGCGTCGAGGGTACCTCTCGACAGCGACAGCGACAGCGATCGTCCGCGGCACTCTGCGGACGGGTATGGCGCCAGGACGCATCGGGGGGCGAACCTGGACCTACCGAAACCGCAGAGCACGGGAACGCCACCTCGATGACAAGGAGCACCACATGAGCACCACCACGGCTGCGCTCGACCTGCCCGACGTCCGTCTCCACTACGAACTCCGCGGTGAAGGACCGCTCCTCGTCCTGATCGGCGCCCCCATGGACGCCGATGCCTTCGCGCCGTTCGCCGTCGAACTCGCGACCGATCACACGGTGCTCACATCCGACCCGCGCGGCGCCAAGCGGAGCATCCTCCACGACCGTTCCCGGGGTTCGAGCCCCCAGCAGCGCGCCGACGATCTCGCGGCACTCATCTCCCACGTCGATCGCGGGCCGGCGGTCGTCTTCGGATCGAGCGGCGGCGCGGTGACCAGCCTGGCGCTCGTGCAATCGCATGGAGACCTCGCGTCCACGGTCATCGCCCACGAACCCCCGCTGCTCGAGCTGCTCCCCGACCGCGTCGAGCAGCGTCGTCTCACCGACGAGCTCACCGCAGCAGCCCTCTCGGGCGACCGCGTCGGCGCCTGGCGGCTGTTCTTCGCGCAGGCGAACATCCCGATGCCGGAGGAGATGCTCGTCCAGTGGTTCGGCGGCGAGGTCGATCCGCAGCATCAGGAGGACGAGCAGTTCTGGTTCCAGCACGAGCTGCCGGCCAGCGTGCGCTGGGAGCCCGACGTCGGGACTCTGCGGGCACGGGCGGACGACCTCGTCCTGGGTATCGGCGAGGAGTCGGTCGACCAGCTCTGCGAGCGCACGACGACGGCACTCGGTGCGCAGCTCGGCATCGAGCCGACCCGTTTCCCCGGCGACCACACGGGATTCGTCGATCACCCTGCGGAATTCTCGGCTCGCCTGCGCGAGGTCCTCGCGCACTGAGGACGACGTGACGGACGCGGCCGTCGAGCCCCTTCAGCGCTCGACGGCCTCAGCGCGTCATTCCCGCGAGACCTGGAGCCAGAGCGCGGCCCAGTGCTCCGGACGCAGATCGCGAGGAAGGCTCCGGCCGGTCACCCCGGCAGCCGCCACCACGCGTCGTGCTCGAGGCATCGGGATCCCCGCCGCACCCGCGAGGACGGCGGGCAGACTGCCTCCCCGCCCCGTGAACATCACCCGAACGAACTCCTCGTACGCTCGCCGATCGGAGACAGGGACGAGCGGAGAACCCCGTCGGGTGATCGCGAGCAGGCCACCGTCCACACTCGGCTGCGGCGAGAAACCCCACGCCGGCACCCGTCCCTCGAGGGAGAATTCGAACCACGGCGCCGACTGCGCGGTCATCATGGTGCCACCGCCGACGCCTGCCCGCTTGCGCGCCACCTCCCACTGCGTGAGCAGCACCGCCTCGTTCCAGCGACCGCGCGAGAGCAGGCGCCGCAGGATCGGCGTGGTCACGTGGAAGGGGATGTTGCCGACGACCACCTCGGCATCGAGCGGATGACGTGTGGCGTCGGCGATCTCGATACGGATGCCGGGCAGCATCGCGCGCAGTCGGTGCACGCGGTGCTCGTCGATGTCGATCGCGGTGAGCGGCCTGCCCAGCTGTGCGAGAGCGCGGGTCAGGGCGCCGTCACCGCAGCCGAGCTCCAGGATCGAACCGGACGTCTGGCGGACGAGGCCGGAGATGCGGGTGAGGGTCGGACGATGGGTGAGGAAGTTCTGGCCGAGTTCGTGACGGCCACCATGGATCGAACGAGGCATGAGTGCGCTCCAGAAGAAGAATCGGAGCACCTCGGAGGGGGGAGGACGCGAAGAGGCGTCGCTGAGGACTGCCCGTCCCGAGGTGCGATGACATCTCGGTGGACGGCGCGCAGATGCGTGCGATGAGCGAGCGCGCCGTCAGGCGCGGCGGTCGCGGAACACGAGGTTGCGCCCCATCACGGGCGCTGCGCATATCGTTCCCATGCGCATCAGCATATCGGCCGTCAGATCCAGCCGCGCTCCTCGGCGACGAGAACAGCCTGCTGACGGGTGCCGACCGCGAGCTTTCCGAGGATGACGGAGATGTGGTTGCGCACCGTCCCCGGGGCGAGAGCGAGCGCTCGTGCGATCTGCCCCGTCGTCTCCCCACGCCGACCGGCACGCAGCACGTCGAGTTCACGGTCCGTGAGCGGTGAGCGCTCGTCGCTCAGGGCATCGGCGGCGATCTCCGGATCGACGTAGCGAGCCCCCGCCGCGACCCGGCGGATGACGGCGGCGACCTCGTCGGCCCCACGGGACTTCGGCAGGAAGCCGGAGACACCGGAGGCCAGGGCACGGCGCAGCACGCCTGGACGCGCGTGACGGGTGACGACCACGCACCGCGTCGCGATCGCCCTGTGCAGCTTCTCGGCCACCTGCACGCCGTCGAGCCCGGGCATCTCGAGGTCGAGCAGGCACACATCGGGCTGAAGTCGCAGAGCCTCGACGACCGCCTGCTCGCCGTCCTCGCACTCGGCGATGACCTCGATATCGTCTTCCAGCCGGAGGAGGGCTGCGAGCGCGGAGCGGATCATCGCCTCATCGTCGGCGATCAGCACACGGATCATCGTGTCTCCTCCGACCGCGCCGGGACCGTCACGACCACCACGAACTCGTCCCCGTCCCGACGCACGTCGAGCGTGCCGTCGACCTCTTCGACGCGCCGACGGACGCCGTCCAATCCGGATCCGTCACGCTCGTCGACCGCGCCGGGCACGACGTCGTTGGCGATCTCGTATCGCCACGTGCCCGCGACGCGCGTGAGCACGAGGCGTGCGCGTTCCCCGCCGCCATGGCGCAGCACGTTGGTCGTCGTCTCACGGATGACCGGGCCGAGGGCCGATGCCGGTGCGGAGTCGGCATCCGCGCCGATGGCGGCGTCCACCTCGAGCCCGGCCGCGGTCAGCAGGTCGCGGGCGTTGGCGAGTTCATCGCCGAGAGGCACCGAGCGGAAGCGCGTCGCGAGGTCCCTGGTCCCCTGACGCGCCTCATCGACGCTGACCCGCGCGGCGCGCAGCTGCTCCATGCCGGCATCCGGATCGCTCGGCAGGAGACGCTCGGCGAGTTCGAGCTGCAGCGCGATGACCTGGAGATGGTGACCCTGCAGGTCGTGCACGTCGGTCGCGACCCGCAGCCGCTCCTGGGTCGCGGCCAGCTTCGCCTCCGAGGTGCGGGCGCGGTCGAGGGTGACGAGCACATCCCACCACCACAACGAGCTCACGGTCATCACGGGGAAGAGTGCGGTGTAGATCACGGCCACCCACCACGCGAGCACCGCACCGAAGGCGTGAGCGGAGGAGTCGACGGCGGCCAGCACCAGCAGGAGCAGCGTTCCCGCCACGACGACGCGGATGCGGATGCCTCGCGGCCAGTTCAGGAGCACCACCGACTGGACGATCGGCATCGCCGCGAGCTGCCAGCTCCCGGCAAGCGCCCCGGCGACGGTGCCGTACGCGACGGCGATGAGCAGGGGGACGGCGATGCGCCTCCAGCGGAATCCCGGCACCGCGTCGACACGGTGGCGGTAGTCGAACAGGAGCAACGCCGTCGATGCGCACCACACCAGGCCGCCGACGGCGACCACGAGGATCAGCGGACCGTTCTGACCCTGCGCGGCGAGGATGCCCGTCCACGCGAAGACCAGCATCACCTGGAGGAACATCACGGCGGTCACGGTGTACCACCAGGTCGCCGTGATACCGCGAGACAGCTGTCTCGCCCCCGGACTCGGTTCGACGGGGGCGAGGGGCTCGACGCGGCTGCTCACGCTCCCACGATAGAGCCGTGACAGTTGTCACGGATGCGTCGTGCGATCCGCCCGGGAAGCGATGACGGGCCGACACTGCCGCCGAACGGAGCGCTCGGCTGGACTGGAGTCATCGCGGCGGAGACTCCGTTCGCACCGACAACCGGGAGCATCCCTTGAACCTCATCGAGACCTTCCAGAACCTGGTCGCCCAGGTCCCCGAGCTCGTGCAGCCGCTCATCGTCGCCCTCGCCGGCGCGATCCCCTTCATCGAGGGCGAAGGGGCGGTGAGCATCGGCATCATCGGCGGCATCTCTCCGGTGATCGCCGCGATCGCCGCGATCGTGGGCAACTTCCTCTGCGTCCTGGTGGTGGTGCTCGTCAGCTCCGGAGCCCGACAGGCCGTCGTGAACCGTTCGCGCGCCAAGACCGCGGCGCTCGCCGGTGCCGGCGGCGGCACGATCGACGAGCCGGCTGCGGATGCGGCCGAGACGGGCCGCGGCACCGCGCGTCGCGAGAAGTTCCAGCGTGCGTTCGAGCGTTACGGCGTTCCGGGGGTCAGCCTGCTCGGACCGCTCCTGCTGCCGACGCAGTTCACCGCGACCATGCTCGCGGCTTCCGGCATCGGCAGGGCGCGCATCCTCTTCTGGCAGGCTCTGGCCATCATCGGCTGGACCACCGTCGTGGCCGTCATCGTCGGAAGCGCGGTGTACGCGATCCGCTGAGACCCTCACAGAGAGGGCTGAATTCAAGTTTTCTTGAATTCAGCCTTTTCTGTACAGTAGTGGCGTGACCACTGCTCTGGCCTCCCTCACCCACACGGCCGCCGTCGCCCGCCTCGGGCATGCGCTGTCGGACCCCACCCGCGCCGGCGTCCTGCTCGCGCTGCGCGAAGCACCGCGCTACCCCGCCGACCTCGCGGACGCCCTCGGCGTCTCGCGGCAGGCGATGTCGAACCACCTCGCCTGTCTCCGCGGATGCGGGCTCGTCGAGAGCGTTCCGGAGGGACGCCGCAGCAGCTACCGACTCGCGGATCGCCACCTCGCTCCAGCCCTCGACATGCTCATGCGGGTCACCCTCATCGTGGAGCCGGACTGCTGCTCGGGCGAAGGCTGCACCTGCTGATGACCGCCACGGCAACCGCGGCGCGCCGCGACACCCTCCACCGCCGCATCCGCCTGATCGTCGGCATCACGATCGGCTACAACCTGATCGAGGCGGTCATCGCGATCGCCGCCGGCTCCGTCGCCTCATCCGCCGCGCTCATCGGGTTCGGGCTGGACTCCACGATCGAGGTGCTGTCCGCGGCCGCCGTCGCCTGGCAGTTCACCCGCCGCGATCCGGAGCGCTGGGAGAAGCCGACCCTGCGGGTGATCGCCGTCGCCTTCTTCGCGCTCGCGCTCTACGTGACAGCCACCTCCGTGGCCGCGCTCGTCACGACCGAGCGGCCCGAGCACAGCACGATCGGTATCGTCCTGACCGCGGTCAGCGTCGCCGTCATGCCCTTCCTGTCCCTCGCGGAACGACGTGCGGGCAAGGAACTCGGATCGGCCACCGCCGTCGCGGACTCGAAGCAGACGCTCATCTGCACCTATCTCTCCGCCGCCGTGCTGATCGGGCTGATCGCCAACTCGCTGCTCGGATGGTGGTGGGCGGATGCCGTCGCCGGTCTCGTGATCGCCGCCTTCGCGGTGCGCGAGGGCATCGAGGCCTGGAAGGGCGATGCCTGCGCGACCTCGGTGGGGATGCTCCTCGACGACGAGGACGCGCACGACCACGACCACCACCACCACGACGACTGACCACTGACGCGCACAACGCCTAGGTTGGGGAGATGGATGCCGCTCCCCTCCCGCCCGCAGACCTGCGCGGACGCACAGTGCTGGTCACCGGCGCGAACGCCGGCATCGGATACTGGTGCGCCGAACAGCTCGCCGCCCGGGGCGCACGCGTGCTGTTGGGCTGCCGCTCCCCCGAACGTGCGCAGATCGCGGTCGCCGCGATCCGAAGCCGGGTTCCGGCTGCCGACCTGCGCGTGCGGGGGCTCGACCTCGGCTCCCTCGACAGCATCGCCCTGGCCGCAACGGGCATCGGCGAGCGACTCGATGCGGTCATCTGCAACGCGGGGGTGAAGGCGGCCGACCGCTCGGCGCGCACGAGCGACGGCCTCGACCTCATGGTGGGCACGAACTTCCTCGGTCATTTCGCACTCGTGGCCCAGCTCGAGCCTTTCCTCGCCCCGGATGCCCGCGTGGTCGCCGTCGGATCGATCGCGCACCGATTCGCACATCTCGACGCCGCCGCCCTCGATGCCGCCAGCCTCGACGCACCGTGGAGCGGCTCCTCGCTCCGACAGTACGGAAGGTCGAAGGCATCGTTGATGGCCTTCGCCTTCGAGCTCGCGCGACGCTGGTCGGGTTCCTCTCGCGCGGCGGTCTGCGCACACCCGGGCTATGCGGTCGATCCCCTCACTCCCCCACGACCGGGCCTCGCCGAGGTCTCCGGCTTCGTCCGTGCCGTGGCCTCCCCGACCCGAGCACTCGTGCAGGGCAAGGACGGCGGGGCCCTCCCGATCGTGCATGCCGCGACCGCCTCGGAGGTCGTCGACGGCGACTACTGGGGTCCGGGCGGACTGCTCGAGTTCCGTGGAACGCCGACACGGGTGACCGCATCGGACGACGTGCGCTCCGCCGCGATCGGGGCGCAGCTGTGGACCGCGGCAGAGCGCCTCACCGGGGTGCGTTTCCCGACATGATCCGGGCCGCTATGTCCGACCCCCGCGGCAGGATGAGCCCATGATCACACTGCTCTCTGCCCCGTCGAACCTCGGCCTGCGCCCGCCGGAGCGCGGGAGCGTGCCGGGCGCGGCGAAGGCGCCGGAAGCGCTACGCGATGCCGGCCTCTTCGCGCGCTTCGTCGAACGCGGTGCCTCCGACTCCGGCGTCGTCCTCGCCGGCCGCTACGTCGATGACGACGACACCAGGCCGGCCGGCCGCGTGCGCAACGAGAGCGCGATGATCGACCACTCCCAGCGCCTCGCCACGCGCATCGGCGCGGCCATCGACCGCGGCGAGGCTCCCCTCGTGATCGGCGGCGACTGCGCGATCCTCCTCGGAGCGGGTCTCGCGACCGCACGCCGCGGCGGTGTCGGCCTCGTGCACATCGACGGCCATACCGACTTCCGCCACCCGGGCAACAGCGACGAATGCGCGAGCGTGGCCGGGGAGGCCCTCGCCGCCGCGGTCGGCGCACACTGGCCGTCGATCGCCGACATCGACGGGCTCGCGCCCTACTTCCGGTCCGCGCACACCGCGCACATCGGTCACCGCGCCGACGATGAGGATCACGACGAGGTACGTGGCATCCTCGGCAGCGTCACGCCCGCCGCCGATGTCACCTCTCTCGGAGCCGCTCGCGTGGGTGCAGAGAGCGCCGCCGTCGCCGGTCCCGCGTACTGGCTCCAACTCGACGTCGACGTGCTCGACCCGACCATCATGCCCGCGGTCGACAGCCCCGATGCGGGCGGGATCAGCGCGGCGGAACTCACCGCACTGCTGCGGGAACTCGCGCCGCGCGCGATCGGCGCCTCCATCACGGTCTTCGATCCCGACCTCGACCCGGATGGGCGCTACGCCCGCCTGCTCGTCGAGGTGCTCACAGCGGGCCTCGGCGAACTGGGCACCCGGGTGCGGCGGCCCTGACGTCGGCGCCTCTGACATCGGCGCCCCTGACAGCCGCGCTCCTGACGGCCGGGCTCCTGACCGCCGGGCTCATGACGCCCGGACTCGTCAGAGCCACCGCCTGGACTCACGCCTCCGGCTCGACGACGGGTTCGGTCATGACCCGCACGCGGGCGATGCGTCGGCGGTCCACCTCTGCGACCTGGATCGTGGCTCCGGGCACCTCCACGACGTCACCGACGACCGCGAGACGCCCGAGCTGCTCGGTCACGAAACCCGCGATGGTGTCGGATGAACCGCGCGGCATCGCCAGCCCCGTCGCCTCCTCGAAGTCCTGCAGGTTGAGACGTCCGTCGATGCCGTCGTCCGCAGAGATGAACACCTCGGCGTCGTACTCATCGAAGATCTCGCCGACGACTTCCTCCACGAGGTCTTCCAGGGTGACCAGACCGTCCGTGCCGCCGTACTCGTCGACGACCACCGCGATGTGGTGGCCCTCGGCCCGCATGCGCGTCAGAGTCGGCAGCACGCGCGCGGTCGAGGGGATGTACGGGATGTCGCGCATCAGCGCGCTCAGCGGACGCTCCGGGTCGTCGGATGCGGCCTCGAACAGATCACGCACGTGCACGAATCCGGTGATGTCGTCGATCGAGGTCTCCGAGACCGGGTAACGCGAGAAGGGAAGGTCGCGCACCTGCGCCATCACCTCGCCGACGCTCGCGGCCTCATCGAGGGCGACGACCTCGGGGCGCGGTCGCATGACCTCGCTGACCTGGCGCCCACGGAGGGAGAGCACATCATCGAGGATGCGCCGTTCATCATCGGGCAGCCCCTGATGGCTCGCCACGATGTCGCGCACCTCCTCGTCGGTCATCTCGTCGCTCGTCTTGTGCGGATCTCCCCCGAGCACTCGGACGAGGGCGTTCGTCGAGACCGAGAGCAGCCAGATCACCGGCCGCATGACCGTCGCGAACCCGTTGAGGGCAGGCGCGACCGCGTAGGCGAACTGGGCATTTCTCTGGATCGCCAGACGCTTGGGCACGAGCTCGCCGAGCACCAGCGACAGGTAGGCGATCACCAGCGTGAGCACGAGGGTCGCGACGGTGAGGGCGAGAGCGGGGGCGAGACCCCATGACTCGAGGACCGGCGCCAGCGACGGCGCGATCGATGTCGCTCCGTATGCCGCCGAGGCGAACCCGGCCACGGTCACACCGATCTGCACCGCCGAGAGGAACGTGTTGGGGTTGCGGGCGAGGGCGGCGACCTTCGCACCGCGCCGCCCTCGTTGGCCGATCGCATTGATCTGGCTTTCGCGCAGCGTGACCAGCGCCATCTCCGTCGCAGCGAAGACACCGCCGATCAGCACGAACGCGAAGACGAGGGCGATGTTCCAGAGCAGGTCGCCCATCAACGGGCCGCCTCGTCTGTGGTGGGGTGAGCGCCCGGGACGAACCGGGCGCTCGTACTGTCAGAGTCCGAAGAGTCAGAACAGCGCTGCGCGCTCAAGAGTGCTCCTTCTTGGTGGTGGTGGTGTCGGCGGATGAGATGTCGTGGGAGGTGTCGCCCGGTGCACGGCGCGTCTTGATGAGGCTCGCCACCGTGGCGACCGCGATGGTCGCGCCGATGAACAGCAGCGAGAACCAGATCGGGATCTCCGGCGCCCACTCGACGCCCTGGCCGCCGTTGATGAACGGCAGCTCGTTGACGTGCAGAGCGTGCAGGACCAGCTTGACGCCGATGAATCCGAGGATGACGGCGAGTCCCTGCGCCAGGTAGACGAGGCGCTCGAGCAGACCGCCGATGAGGAAGTACAGCTGTCGCAGTCCCATGAGCGCGAAGGCGTTCGCCGTGAAGACGATGTAGGCCTGGTCGGTCAGGCCGTAGATGGCGGGGATCGAGTCGACCGCGAACACCAGGTCGATGAAGCCGATCGCGATGATGGTGAGGAGCATCGGCGTGACGAAGCGCTTGCCGTTCTTCACGACCGTGAGCCGGTCGCCGTTGTACTCGTCGCTGACGGGCAGGTGCCGACGGACGAACGTCATGAAGCGCCCGTTCGCGGGGTTGCTCTCGTGGTTGCTGAACGCCTGACGATAGGCGAGCACCAGCAGCAGAGCGCCGAACAGGTAGAAGATCCACGAGAAGTTCTCGATGAGCGTCGCGCCGACGGCGATGAAGATGCCGCGCAGGATCAACGCGATCACGATGCCGATCATCAGCACCTTCTGCTGGTACTTCTTCGGCACGGCGAAACCCGTCATCACGATGAGGAAGACGAACAGGTTGTCGATCGACAGGGCCTTCTCGGTGAGGTATCCGGCGAAGTACTCGCCGCCGAACGTCCACCCGGAGAAGACGCCGATACCCACACCGAACAGCAGCGCGAGGCTGATGTAGAAGATCGACCAGCGCGCCGATTCCGCGATCGTCGGCTCGTGCGGTGTGCGCACGTGAGCGAAGAACTCGTAGACGAAGAAGGCGATCGTGACCGCGATCGTGATGATCCAGATCAGGGGGGTGATATCCAAATGCGGACTCCAGACTCGGGGTACGACAGTACCGCCAAAGTCTTCTCCATTCCATGGAACATGGAACCGGTGGCCCGGGATGCGACGTGCATCCGTAATGACGACCCCACCGTGTCGGAGTACTCCCCTTGGGTGTCTTCAGATTAGGAGAAGACCCTTTGCTCTTCCTGTGGATCTGCTGATAACGTCACGCCACGAGAGAGAACGGCATATCGGGTTTCGACGCGTGAATCAGTAACATTTCACGTATTACCCGTCTATCCCTTTTCGGTCGCGTCCGATGCTGCGGAGCGTCACCCGACCAGACAGGAGCCGCGATGCCGCACGCCAGCGATGATGCCGCCGAGAAGCCGGGCGCCCGAGACCGGGCCCCTGATCTCGAGAACGACCGCGAGAGGCTCGGCGACGTGTCGACGTCGGTCCAGGACTTCGCACACGAGCAGACCGGGTATCACACCTCTCTCAAGGCGCGGCATCTGCAGATGATCGCCATCGGCGGAGCGATCGGCACCGGCCTCTTCATGGGAGCGGGGGGACGACTGCACACGGCCGGCCCCCTGCTCGCTGTCTCCTACCTGATCTGCGGTGTCTTCGCGTTCTTCATCCTCCGAGCGCTCGGCGAGCTGGTGCTCCACCGGCCGTCATCCGGATCGTTCATCTCCTACGCTCGCGAGTTCTACGGCGAGAAGCTGGCCTTCGCCGCAGGGTGGCTCTACCTGCTGAATTGGGGCATGGTCGCGATCGTCGACTCGACGGCCGTCGCACTGTACGTTCATTACTGGTCGGCGTTCGACGTCGTACCCCAGTGGCTGCTCGCCCTGGTCGCGCTGGTGGTGGTGGTCGGACTCAACCTCGTCTCGGTCCGCCTGTTCGGCGAGATGGAGTTCTGGTTCTCGATCATCAAGGTCGCCGCTCTCGTCGCCTTCCTCCTCATCGGCATCGTGGTCCTCGCCGCGGGCTGGGAGACGGATCAGGGACCGACGGGATTGCAGATGCTCAGCGAGAACGGAGGCTTCAGTCCCGAAGGCGTGCTTCCCGCGGTCATCGTCATGCAGGGCGTCGTGTTCGCCTACGCCTCGATCGAACTGATCGGTACGGCTGCCGGCGAGACCGAGAATCCGGCCAAGCTCGTACCTCGAGCCGTCAACTCCGTGATCCTGCGGATCGGCGTCTTCTACGTGGGGTCGGTACTCCTGCTCGCACTCCTGCTCCCGTATACGGTCTACCGAGCCGGGGAGAGTCCTTTCGTGACCTTCTTCACCCACATCAGCGGCCCGGAGATCGGGGCGATCGCCGGGAGCGCCATGAACTTCGTCGTGATCACCGCCGCGATCTCCGGGCTCAACGCAGGCCTGTACTCGACCGGCCGCGTCTTCCATTCCCTCGCCGCCTCCGGTGCGGCCCCGAAGGTCGCCGGAATGATGAGCAGGCGTGGTGTCCCGGTCGCCGGAATCCTCTTCACCGCAGGGTTCGCCCTGATCGGGGTCCTGCTCAATCTCGCGGTTCCCGACGACGCCTTCGAGATCGTGCTGAACATGTCGGCGCTGGGCATCATCGCCGCGTGGGCGACGATCATCCTGTGCCAACTGCGCCTCCGCTCCTGGGCGTTGCAGGGACGCATCGTGCGGCCGTCGTTCCGACTGTTCGGGGCGCCGTTCACGTCCTACCTCACCCTCGCCTTCCTGGCGTCGATGATCGTCCTCATGGCGTTCGACTACCCCACCGGAACCTGGACCGTGGGCACGCTGATCGTCATCGTCCCCGCACTGATCGGCGGCTGGTTCCTCGCCCGGCGAAGGATCAGCGAGGTTCAGGCGCTGCGACAGGGTGCGAACTTCACGCCTGAACCGACGGAGACGTCCGACTCGGCCTGAGCGAGCTGCAATCCGTTAGAACTGGATGAGCCCGCTAGTCCTGGATATCGGAGCGGATGAGCTCCTGTTCCTGGGCGCGATCGATGATGGCGGGGAGCACCTCGTCGAAGAAGGTGACGAGGACCGCGCGGGTCTTCACCGCATCACGCTCGAGGATCGCCTCCCGAAGGGAGACGACGAAAGCACCGACGACCTCCCAGTCGAATGCATCCCGCGAGTGCTGGCTGAACCTCCGGATCTGCGGCCCGAGACGTTCGATGATCACGGCTCGCGACGCGTTGCCCTCGATGCGCGCGAATCCGGTGGCGGCCGCACGGAGCGCGATACCGAACCCCGCCACATCGCGTGCCTTCACCGCCGCGGACATCTCGTCGGCGAGCTCGGTGAGATAGGCGATGTCGTCGTCCTGGATCAGGGGCATCACATGGCGCACCGAGCCGATCCAGATGTCTCCGAAGAGATCGACCGCGTTGCGGACCTGATCGAGATCGATCGGGGCGACGCGGGTGTAGCGGTTGCGCTGCATCTCGACGAGACCATGGTCGGCGAGGCGGTCCAGGGCATGCCGGATCGGGGTCTTCGACGTGCCGAGGCGCTCTGCGAGCTCATAGTCTCGCAGACGTTCACCCGGGCGCAGCTCGCCACTGATGATCGCATCCTGCAACCGGTTGTACGCCTCGTCGCTCATCGACCTGCGCTCGAGGGGTCCGCCTGAGAGTGCCACCGCTTTTGTCCTCCACTCGAGCACGGAATCGCTGTAGAGCCTGAAGTTCTACCTACACTGCAATGTATCGCATCCGACGTAACGGGCGAGAGAATACCGGGTCGTGGAGGTGACCGTGCGCGCGTTCACGGCATGGGGAGAACGGCATCAGGTGGCGCTGTACCTGGCGTCGATCGCGGTCGGCGCCGTCGTCGGCCTCCTCTCCCCCTCGACGGCACCGGTGTGGGAGTCGGCGGTCACCCCGCTCCTCGGCGTTCTGCTGTTCGCGACGTTCCTGGGCGTGCCGTTCGCGCACATCGGACGGGCATTCGTCGACGGGCGCTTCCTCGGCACGCTTCTGCTCCTGAACTTCGTGGTGGTGCCGGCGCTGGCTTTCGGCGTGAGCAGAGTGGTGGCGGCCGATGAGGCGATCCTGCTGGGGGTGCTTCTCGTGCTGCTCACCCCGTGCGTCGACTACGTGATCGTGTTCACGGGCCTGGCGGGCGGCGACCGCTCCCGACTTCTGGCCGCGACACCGCTGCTCATGCTGCTGCAGATGCTGCTGCTCCCCGTCTACCTCTCCCTCTTCTTCGGCACCGATGCGATGAGCGTCGTCGACCCGCGCCCGTTCATCGACGCGTTCCTGCTGCTGATCGCACTGCCGCTCGCACTCGCCGCACTGACCCAAGTGCTGACCAGGAGGTTCGCCTCGGCCCGCGTGATCGAACGCGGTTCCGCCACGGCGATGGTGCCGCTGATGATGCTCACCCTCGCGGCCGTCGTCGCTTCGCAGGTGTTCGCCGTTGGCGGCGCGTGGGGGCGTCTGTTCCTCACGGTGCCGGTCTTCGCGATCTTCGCCGTGATCGCCGCGCCCCTCGGCGCAGTCCTCGCGCGGGTCGCCGGCGTGGACACGCCGGGCCGCCGCGCGGTCGTCTTCAGCGGTGTCACGCGCAACTCTCTCGTCGTGCTCCCGCTCGCTCTGGCCCTGCCCGACGCGTTCACGCTCACGCCACTCGTCGTCGTCACCCAGACGATGGTGGAGCTGATCGTCATGGTGGCGATGGTCGCGGTGATCCCACGCCTGATCAGGCAGCGTTGAGCGCCGCGACGATCATCGCCCCGGCGGACCGTCGAGCACTGTCGGGACGTACTCCAACAGCTGCGTACGCTGATCGGGCTTCCGATCATGAGTCGCCGGGCGCCGTCCCGACCCTGAACGCGCACCCAGCTTGGGCGCGTACCGTCAGCACCAGCGAGCACAACTGAAGATCCGAACGCGACGCTCTGAAGGGCCGTTCGCGAAAGAACAACACCTCCGCCGCCCGCTCTGGGCGACGCCGGAGACGAGGTCATCATGGACGTCATCCGTCCGACCGTCCACACCCGTCCGCGCGACAACGCGTCCCGAGGACCGAGCGCCTTCACCGAGTTGGCGCAGCAGGTACGCGAGCGCGGGCTCCTGCACCGGCGCTACGGCTACTACTGGACGAAGCTCATCGCCGCCCCGATCGCTGTGGGCGTGTGCCTGCTCGCGTTCCTCTGGATCGGCGACACCTGGTGGCAGCTGTTCACCGCCGCCGTCCTGGCGATCGTGTTCACCCAGATCGCGTTCCTCGGGCACGATGCGGCGCACCGGCAGATCTTCGTGTCCGGCCGGTGGAACGACTGGATCAGCATCATCCTCGGCGACCTGCTCGTCGGCATGAGCTACGGATGGTGGCAGCACAAGCACACCCGCCACCACGCCAACCCGAACAAGCTGGGCTCCGACCCCGACATCGAGCTCCCCGTCATCGCCGTCTCCGCCGAGGCTGCGACGAGGCACCAGGGACCGGTCATCACGTGGCTGCGCGGACATCAGGGCGTGCTGTTCTTCCCGATCCTGCTCCTCGAAGGACTCTCGCTGCACGCTTCGAGCGTGCGGCGGATGTTCGCGCGGGGCCGGCTCGAACGCCGGTGGGCCGAGATCACGTTCCTCAGCGTCCGCATGATCGGATACCTGGTACTGGTGTTCATCGTGCTGTCCCCCGGAATCGCCTTCGTCTTCCTGACGGTGCAACTGGGACTGTTCGGGTTCTACATGGGGATCGCCTTCGCCCCCAACCACAAGGGAATGCCGGTCGTACCTCGGGACATGACCCTGGACTTCCTGCGGCGGCAGGTGCTGATGAGTCGGAACGTGCGCGGCGGCCGCTTCCTCGACGTCGCCATGGGTGGACTGAACTACCAGGTCGAGCATCATCTGTTCCCCTCGATGCCCCGCCCGCATCTGCGTCGCGCCGCCCCGATCATCGCCGCGTACTGCCGGGAGCACGACGTGCAGTACACCCAGGTCGGCCTGTTCGCCTCATACGCGATCGTGGTTCGCTACATCAACCGGGTCGGTCTCGGCGAGCGCGACGTGTTCCGTTGCCCGCTCGCGGATCAGCGGCTCGCGATCGGGGTGCCGCTGCGGTCGTGAACCGCCGCCTCTAGCCGCGGACGGTCGCGATCATCCGGTCCAGATCGGCGTCGAGATCGGCGTCGACGACCTGTCGGGCCGGCGTGGCATCGTGATACTCGATGATCTCCTGCGCACCGATCCAGAACGGCACACGGGAGCAGAACTCGGGGACGATACGTCGGATCTTGGCGGTGTCGAACACCATCGGGTGAGCCCTGTCGCCGTGCAGGTCTGCGGCGAACGACGGCCGGATTGCGGCGATCGTGTCGGAGGACACGTGCACCAGCTCGGGACGGACCCCTGCCGCCTCGCCCAGCCAGGTGTAGATCTGATCCCACGTCGGCGCGTGGTCCCCCATGATGTGGAAGACGTCGCCGAGCACGTCACGGCGCCCGAAGAGGCCGACGAAACCCACCGCGAAATCGTTCGTGTGCGTGATCGTCCACGGTGAGGTACCGTCGCCGTGGACGACGACCGGCCGACCCTCGCGCATCCGCGCCACGTCGTTCCACCCGGCCAGCGTGGGCATGCTGGTGCGGTCGTAGGTGTGCGACGGGCGGACGATCGTCACGGGGAAGCCCTGGTCGCGATACGCGGCGGTGAGGGCGTCCTCGCAGGCGATCTTGTCGCGCGCATATCCGGAGAACGGATTGCGGAGCGGCGTCGATTCCGTGATCGGGAAGCGCAACGGTGGCTTCTGATACGCCGACGCGGAGCTGACGAACACGTACTGCCCGGTCCGGCCGGCGAAACGCGCGATGTCGGCCTGCACGTGGGCGGGGGTGAAGGCGGTGAACTGGGCCACGACGTCGAACTCGCGGTCCCCGAGCGCTGCCCGCACCGCGTCCGCGTCGCGGATGTCGCCCTGCAGGAGCTCGGACTCTTCCGGCAGCGCCCTCTCCTCGGAGCGACCGCGATTGAGAACGGTGACTCGATGTCCGAGCTCGACCGCCCGTCGCACCGAAGCCGCGCTGATCACACCGCTGCCGCCGATGAAGAGGATGTCCTGTGTGCCCATGTCCCGATCCTGTCACGCCGGCGTCGCCGGGTCGGCGTCGTTTCGACGAGGTCGGGACGTCGTGAGTGATCGGGATGGACGCGCATGGGTTCCGTGAGACTCCTTCATCGCCAGGATCACCCAGGCGTAGGACGGAGTCATGACCCTCACGGAGATCCTTCCCACCCTTCGACAGAGCATTCCCACTCCCCTCGACGGATGGAGGTGGCCGGTGCACACGCACCCGACGACCACCGATGTCGTGGTGGGAGGCATCTCGCTCCTGCGGCTGTTCGAGATCAGCGGATCACCCGCGGTCCTCACGGGCGACCTGCCGCTGCCGACCGCGGGAACCGACGTGACCGTGCTGCTGTTCCGGATCACGCTGCGCGTCGACACCCAGGAGGACAAGCGCATCGCGCTCACGGACTGCTCGTTCGACGGTGTGGATGCCGCGTGGGAGGAGTGCCGCCTCATCGGCCGGGCTTCTTCGGCGCGGATGACGAAGATCGAGCTGATCCCCGGCGAGGAGGGCGGCGTGGCCTGGCCGCACCCCATCGCGCCTCTTCCTGCCGACCTCCGGGAAGGCGATCTCGTCGTCGTCCCCTGCGTCGGTGCTGTCACGCTCCGAAACGTGCGTCCACGCGCCGCCGCCGCGCTCTCTGTGGAGGCGTCACGATGACCGTCCTGCACACGGTGCTGCACTCGACCGCATTCGTATGGAACGACCCGCGACGCGATGCACGGCAGCTGTGGCCGAAAGACACCGTGATCGGTGCGCACGACATCGTCGTCGCCGGGCGAGCGCTGTCCGATCTCGCGCGCGAACGACGCACCCCCTGCATACTGATCGCGCCCGTCGCGCCCTCTGCGGCGCACCCCGAAGCGGACTCGCACGTGACGTTGGTGGTGGCACGGATCACCGCCCGCGAAGAGCCTCCGGGGTGGCATCGCGAGGCGTCGGCGACCGTCGACTGCGATCTCCGCGCGATCGTCCCGCTGGTCACCCACGTCGAGCGACTGCGCACGCCCCGGGCTCGAGACCTGGTGCAGACCGTCCTCCGCACCGACGAAGACGACACACGGCTGCACGCCCGGCTGCCGAAGGCGCTCTCCCCCGGCGACCTGATCGTGTTCGCGTGCACCGGTGCCCTCGCACTGAGCCAGGTCGCACCGCGCACGCGCACCGCCGCCGTCGCGGTCGTCGACGCCGTCGCGGAAGATGTCGAAGAGACAGGAGGCGTGTGCCGCAAGTATCGGGGTGAGCCGTTCGCCGACTAGCGCGTCGGCGCACTGCTGCGCCCGTGCGCACGACCGCTCAACTCGGCGTCGAGCGTCTCCTGCGCGACGCGCATCTGGTCGGCATACTCGGTCTGCTGCAGCCGCTGCCACATCACTTCTTCATCGACGTCTTCCACGTGGCTCACGACCCACCAGATGTTGCCGAACGGATCCTTGATACGCCCACCGCGCTGGCCGAAGGCGTTGTCGCTGAGGGCGGTCACCACGGTCGCCCCTGCAGCCTCGGCTCTGGTGAAGGCCTCTGCGGCGTCGGGCACCCACACCCGAAGCAGGCTCGGCATCACGGGCCACTCCGGCCGACGATCGAAGGCGAGGACGACGGTGTCGCCGATGCGTATCTCACCGTGTCCGATCAGACCGTCTTCCGTGTCGACCCGCGCCAGTTCCTCCCCGTCGAAGACCTGGGAGATGAAGTCGAGCAGCGCGCCCGTGTCGTCGGTGACGACCCAGGGGGCGACGCTCGTGTAGCCGTTCGGGGCTGCGCTCGTGGCCGCGGTCATGGCTCTTCCCTCTTCCCGGTCTGCGGAGTGAGACACACAGTAGAAGGGGCCTCGGACAGTCGCCGAGAAGCCGGGGATTCACCGGGCGGAACCGGTCGCGATGACAGCGGCCTGCGCGTAGGCCGCCGTCCACACCCGGTCGAACCGATCACGACCGATCACTCCCTGACGGCAGGCGAGAGCGGCGTCGCCGAGCGCTTGGGCCAGGGTCTCCAGACGGAGCTGCTGGGCGCGCTCGGCCGCGGTGTCTTCGCTGAGCCCGGACCGACATGCCGATACCGTGACCACGCGCCGACGGATGCTGCGCGAGCGCCGCGACAGGATGATGCCGATCGGAAGCAGAGCAGCGACGAGCAGCATCGCAGCGAGCAACGGAGAAAAACCCGCGGCGCACAGCACCACCCACGCGACGACGCCACCGCCGAGCGACAGCGGAGTGAACCAGCGGTGCGCCTCGGCAATGCGCCGCTCCACGTCCGTGGAGTCGGGCGGATAGACCGCGAGCACGCACGCGACGGTGCCGTAGTGGCTCACGGTCCTCGACAGATGGCCCCAGCATGGAGGGCACGAAGCGCTCGGCAGTGTCTGCGCGGGGACGTGATGGGGAGGACGGGACACGGACATGCCTCCCACGTTGCTCCCGGACGCGTGCCTCTGAGCGCCTGACAGACGGAACCCATACGGCGGCCGGCGCTTTCCATGCGGAATGGCGACGCCTCCGCGGTCGGCATATCGTCCTCATATCGAGAACGGCATACGGCCACGCAACGGTGCGCGCCCTGGACTGGAGGTATGACAGAGACTTCTGCCCCAGCTGCCCTTCCCCGCTATCGCCGTACGGCGAAGCCGCCCCACGGCGACCGCCCCCTCCCGGAGCAGGCAGGGGACGGGCGGGCCGAGCACGAGTCACCCGAGACGACCGCGATGGCATCGCCTGGCCGCATAGCCTCGCTCGACGTGATCCGCGGCGTCGCCATCATCGGCACTCTCGCCAGCAACGTCTGGCTGTTCCAGGCGTTCTTCGGCGAGCGGGTGGTCGACATCTGGTGGCAGGACCTCGTCTCCACACTCTCAGAAGGGAAGTTCCTGGGCCTGTTGACCATCATGTTCGGCATCGGGCTCGAGATCCAGCGCCAGGCAGCCCTCCGGCGCGGAAGGCGATGGCCCGGCACCTACCTCGTCCGTGCCGGCCTGCTCTTCGTCGACGGAATGCTCAACTACATCTTCGTGGTGCAGTTCGATGTGCTCCGCGCCTACGCCGTCCTCGGATTCGTCGTGGCATTCGTCCTGCTGCTCCCGGAGAAGCGCCAGTGGGTGTTCATCGGCGTGGCGCTCGTGACGCACGTCACGCTCATCCTTCTCCCCCTCTTCACCGGCAGCGTCATGATGTTCCCGGGCCTCGTGATCCCCGGGGAGTCCCCGACGGTCGGCGGCAGGCCGACATATTGGGAAGAGGTGCAGATGAACACCCTGACCGTGTTCTCCGACCTGACGGTCGGCACCGACACCGGCTCGATCCTCACCCTCGGTCTCGTCGTCTTCACCCTCGGCGCCATGCTCTACCGCCACGGACTGTTCGACGCCCGCGGCGCGCGACTGCGCAGATGGGTCATGATCGTCGGCCTCGGTGCGGGCATTCCCGGCGAGGTCGTGTTCTTCCTCATGCAAGAGACGTTCGGACTCAACAGGTTCCTCTCCGCGCCGCTGGTCGCGTTCGGCATCCTCGCCCTCATGGCCTCCTTCTATCGAGGACACCGCATCGGCCTCGTCGGACGCGCGCTCTCCCTTGTGGGACAGATGGCCCTGAGCTGCTACGTGCTCCAGAACATCCTCGGTCGGGTGGCGCAGTCGATCATCGGCCACTCGCCGCTTGCGGAGACGCTCGACCCGCTGGTCGGAACCCTGGCGATGTTCTTCGTGATCGCCGCTCTGGTGATCCTGTTCGCGAACCTCTGGATGCGCCGCTTCCGCAAGGGACCGCTCGAGTACGTCTGGGACGTCAGCTTCCGATTCCTCACCCGGAGCCGCGTGTGTCCGATCCCACGAGAGATGTCACGAAATGCGACGCGCGAAGCGCGGAAATCCGCGGAAGGCTGATCGACACATCCGTCATCTTGTCTCAGGCGAGTTGTCAGTATTTCGCATGCACGTCACTCGCTCGCCTGACCTCACGCGCGACGGGAGCCAGGGTGCGAGTCGTCAAACTCAACCTGTTGGCTGGAAAGCGACAGAATGGTCATCGTGACAGAGACCCGAAGAGTTGCGGTGCTGCTCGGCGCGGGCGCGTCGTTCGACGCCGGCATACCGCTCACTGCCGACCTCACGGAGCAGGTGTTGACATCCGTCAATCAGCCGTCAGACGTCCGCGAACCTTGGGTCAAGGCGATCAACTTCGTTCACGCGGCGATGTTCAACTACGCGGCCCGAGACGGCAGCAACCCAATCGGGGCGGTCAACATCGAGCGCTTGATCTCTGCGCTGCGCCTTCTTCGCGGGCGCGAGGGGCACGAGGCCGCACCATTCGTGAGTTCGTGGCGCGACCCGATTCTGCCGGAGGGTCGAGTCTATGCGGACAAGTGGAACTCTGATCGATTTGTCCGGAACCTGTCGCAGGCGCTGGGCATAGACGGGGGCGACCGCGGCGGGCGTGGCGCTGCGAGCAGGAAGGACGCGATCGAGAACATCGGATACTTCATCGCGGAGTTCGCCGACGGAGCCAAGAGGCCGGTGCATCGCGGCGACTACCGCACCGCGGATCTGCGGGTACTGCGTTTGCTCGGTACCCTTCTCCGCGTGCGGAAGCCCGTCGACTACCTCTACCCGCTTGTCGATCTCGCCCTGGCACAGCCGGAAGGGCTCGACGTCGTGACGCTCAATTATGATCTCGCGGTTGAGCAGGCCGCGAGCGAGCGTTCGGTGCCAATTGAACGAGGCGTGGGCGATTGGCCCCGCGAGCGGATCAGGTTCGATGTCGCCGCGCAGAAACTTCGTCTACACAAGATTCATGGTTCTCTGGACTGGGAGCTGGAGGCACACAGCCAGTCTTCGACGCGACTCACGGTTTCGGACGGAGCGGTGGAGCAGCCCTGGATCGTGGTCGGTGACCGGGAGAAGCTTGCGACCGACGGTCCGACCCTCGAACTGCTGCACGCTGCAGAGGAAGCGATAGAGCGCGCAGACCACCTCGTGATCGTGGGCTACCGGTTCGCGGACGCGCACGTCAACCACGTCATCCGCAACTGGATGCTCCGATCGGAGAGCCGCACCGTGGGGGTCATCGAGCCGACCTGGTCCTATCCCGAGCCCAGGTCGTTCTTTGGCCAGCTGGTCAGCGAGTACGGCGGATCGTGGCGGCACGATCTCAGCGAGCGCCCCCAGCGAGTTTTCGGGTATCAAGGCGGCGCGAGAACCCAGCTCCCCCACGCGCTTTCAACCGACCCGCTCTCCGCGGACACCATAGTCATCGCGGACCTCAGTGCGACAGCCGCGGACAACGGGGCGATCTTCGTCGAAATCGAGCATGGCGGTCGGCATCTATCCCACGTGGGATTCCGATCCAATGCCGGACAGGTGACGCCCGAGTTCGAAGGCAGCGACCTATCCCGTGTGACGACCTACGACGGCGTCCCGTCGAGAGTGAACTCATGGCCCGCTGGCGAGAAGATCACGCTCCGAATCTGGCCGACCCAACGGTACGAAACGCTCACGCTCGAGATCGCGGGCCGCACGCTGACCTCCGAGCTTCAGACACAGGTGGGCCTCCCGCTAGTGAGGCCCGCGCCTGATACGGCTTGATCCGCGCACAGTGATATTGCATGCAGAAGGCTCAGAACAGATCTTCAAACACGTCACGGTAGAAGCAGCCTCGGTTCCCGGGGCTGCCCGGGTCCCCGGGACTCCCAGGATTCCCTGGGCTTCCAGGATCGCGCGAGGTCGACATCATCTCAGGCTGCCCGATCTCACGGAGTTGACAGGAAATGATCCGGACTTCACCACCGCTGATACCGCTTCAAGATTGCCCGATGGGTGATGAGCGCCTCATCGAGCGTGAGCTGGCCGTCGAAGAATGCATCCCACGCCCCCACGTGACCGCGCTCGGCCTGCCTGCGCAACGCCAACTCGGCCTGGGGCTCCTCACCCCGCCATGCCCACTCGCCAACATACTCGCCACTCATCGCGTGATGACCAGGCGTGTACTCCTGGATCAGCCCGATCCGATACTCGAACCCGCGATACGCCATCAGGAACTCTTCCTCGTCCGGAATGAGATCCGTGAAGAAGCGACGGATCTCGGTCGCGAACAGGTGGCTGGTTGGATAGACCCAACCGCTCGTGCCCGCCCAGCGCGGCAGGTTCTTGGCCCAATCGTCCGAGAACAGCCGTTGATAGTGAAGGAGCTGCGCGGCGTTCGACTGCTGCTCGAACCCGGCATGGGTATGGCCTTCTACCTCGGTCGCGATCGCGAGCAGCAGTCCTTCCCGGTTTCGCCGGGTCGCGGTGATCGAGATAACCGCGACGGCCACCAACGCCGGGATCAGCCGCACCGAGCGCAGCATCTGGTTGAACTGCGGCGGAAACGACGCTCCGGCATCAACGAGTCGCTGCACCGCGTCGACCCACAGCCGGTCGTGCACCCCGTCGGAGTCATGCCACACTCCTTCGATCAGCAACAACGCGAGCTGATCCATGGAACGGACATGAGCATCGATCGCGTCGTCCACCACCTGCCAGGTAACCTCCGCACCGTCCACGGAAGAGATCGGCTGAGCGGCGATCGAGCTAACCACGCCATCGACGATACCCATCACGAGGTCGTGGAGATCTATCCGTCGAACCGGGTCGGGCAGATACCGTTTCAGCCGGGCAACCGCCATCGCCGTGGTCAACGGCGGCGTCGACAACCTATCCAACGCTTCCAAGCTCTCGACGAGCTCACCGAACAGGTCATCAGCGCTCGATGAGGGAAGCACTATCCCGCCACGCCCCGCCAGCAGCCGCTTTGCCGTGTCGCCGCGACTGCTGCGCTGGTCCCAATACAGCGGATATCGTCGCGACGTCGACTGTTCCAACGCGCCAACCAACGCGACATCCCAGTCCGCCGACCAGCCGGACACGATCAGCCCGTACTCGTCGAACACCTGGTCCAACAGACCCGTCCATTCCGCGGGATAGTCCGAAAGCTCGGAGGGCGTGTTTCGGGTCCCCAGATCTCGATAGTCACCGTGCAGCTTGATGACCGTCGCGCCTGAATGTGCCAGCGGTGCCATCCCATTGACCGCCTCCGGGCGCGAGACTACCTGGGGAGACACACCCACCGCGTCCAGGGCCTGTTCCATCAGTCGATCGAAGTTGGTCGTAACGATGACCTTCACCGACCCGCGGCGCACAAGCTCCGCAATCGCACGATGCGCCTTGCTCGGCTGCCGCACCGGCGTCTCGTCATCCGAGCCGGGCTCGAAGAATCCTGCGAGCAACCCTTGCCGAGCCGCCGCGGACGGAGCCAGTTGCTCCAGCAACGATGAGTAACCCAGCTCTCCCTCACCGTTCTGGCTCCACCACAACTCCGGGTCAGCCCGCGCAGCGGAAACGGCATCCGCATCATCAGGAGCCGATGCGGCTGCGACACGAGCCACGAGCTCCGTCACGACGCCCCAGCCGGTCAGCAGCCCGGCGCCGGTCGAGACGCCGGAACCCAACATCACCGCATACACACCTGGTTGCGAATGCACTGACGTCGCCAAGGACACTAGCGGGGACAAACCTCTAATCGCAGCCATGCGGCCAGTCTGGCAGTCCCCTCCGACACCTGCGCACCGCGCTGCGGCCCGTCAGAACACCCCGGCAGGAGCGAATCAGCCACTCTTCGTGAGCGCTACAGCGTTACTCCCGAGCATTCGTGCGCAGTTGGCGTGTCACTGACCACCGATCCTCGAGCCACTCATACAGCGCGGCCCCGTGATCTGGGCTCCGCCGGAGTTCAGAAATCGTGCAGGTTCATGGCACGAACCTAGTCAGGAGTCCGGAAGCCGAGATCACCCTTTGGTGATCACCACCCCTGACAGATTCTCGAAGTCGAACTGAATCGGCTGGAACCAACCGTGAAAGAAGGTGGAGGACACGACGGTGGAACGAAGAATCCGACGCGTCACTTGCCCCGGTGGTTCAAGCTCACCGCCCCAGAGAGCGGAGTACACCAAACCCGCCGACGGTCTATCGCAGGACTTGAGAATCTCATCCAGTCGCGGATCGCTCGGATCTTGTTGGGAGAAGAGCTGAGGATGTTCCGCTCAACGTCTGTCAGTTGCCAACGGGTGAAGCGGTACCCGCTGAGAAATCGCAGGTTCGCGATCTCCTGAGGGCTCGCGTCAGCGAACAACCGATAGGCGATACCAGCTGTTTCGCACACTGCCCTCGTCCTCGCGAAGGATTCCGCCGCCCGTTCATCGATGCGAGTTCGAGGGCGAACGTCGACCACCATCAACGCACCGCTATCGAATCGAACACAGATATCCGGAATGTGGAGGCGTCCGTCATCCCAAGTCAGGACAAACGGCTGGGTGCAGATCTCTCGACGTCCTGGATGACGATCGACCGCGGCCAACGCCGACTGCTCGTACAGCGACTCGAACCAATGGTGGCGTCGGGTCGCGGCAGCCCAGTAGTAGCCCGAGTAGTTCTTCTTGCCTTTCCAGGACGGCGAGCTGCGCACCTGATGCAGACTTCCCACCACGAAATCGCCCATGTCCAGGGCGTCGACCGTCACGCGCCGCCCTCCGACATCAGCCTCGACCATGCATCGAGACGACCCTGCTTCGCGAGCGGGTAACACCGTGGACATGAGCATGTGAAGTGGGCTCCTCCGCGATCGGTTGTCATACCTGTTGCGTCATGGTGCTTTCCTGTTGCCTCATGGTGCTTTCGCTTCGCCAGCTAGACCCACCGACCGCTCGGCAGACGCGACACACCGCTCATGCACAAAGAAGGTTGTCTCTACTGCCAACTACGAACAGTCACTGCCAACTGTGATGTCCGTACTGCCAACTGTCGACGGAATCGACAGGGTGAAGGCGCCGACCGTCGCCTGAGATCGAGAAATTTCGTGACCAAACCGTTGCATTCGTTATATCGCCGTTATACAGTGATCACACGGTGAATGTTTGCTGTGGCACTCACCGCATGTGATTGCAGGACACTCTTGGTGCAAGGGACAAGGGCCGGTCGGGAGCCTCTCCGACCGGCCCTTTACTGTTCGCACTATTCTGTGAGGATGACCGATCGCAAGCTCGCCCTGGAGGCCTGGGAGAGCCTGTTCCGCGCGCAGCACGAGCTGTTCACCGAGATGATGAGCGACTTCGAGCACAGCGATATCGCGCAGGCAGAGTACGACGTGCTGCTCACCGTCACCCGCTCCCCCGACATGACAGCGCGACTGCGCGACATCACCTCGAACATGCTGATCAGCCAGCCCAGCGTCTCGCGCCTGGTCGACCGCATGGTCACGCGAGGACTCGTGGCGAAGTGCGCCGACCCCGACGACGGTCGCGGTGCGCTGATCCGGGCGACGGACGAGGGGGCCCGGGCCTTCCGCTCGCTCGCCACCGTGCACGGGCGCTCGATCGCCGACCGCATGTCCCGTCTCGACGACGACGAGCTGCGCGCCCTGCGCGACCTCGCGGAGAAGCTCCGCGCCCGCTGACGCCCTCGGCCTCGGCCTCGGCACCTCCCCTGCCCGCACACCCTGACCAGCCCCTGCCCGCACCCCCGCAGGAGGAGATCTCCTCGTCGGGCGGACGTATGGCCGAAGACCTTCCTCCCGACGTGGAGTTTCCCGCCCACCACGATGCCCCCCGGAACGGCCTCTCTGCATTTCTGGCAGGGTGGGGGGCGAAGGCGCGCACCACGGCGCGCTCGGGACCGCCCCTTCGGGGGACCAGGGAGGTCATTCATGGAGATCGCCGGAATCGTCGGCATCCTCGTCATCGTCGGAATCGCGGTCGTCGTCGCCGTCGTTCTGCTGCTCATCCTGCTGCTGTTCGCACGCAGCTGGATCAAGGTCGCGCGAGCCGACGAAGCACTCGTCATCTCGGGCCGCAAGCAGAAGATCCAGCGCGCGGTCATCGCCGCCGACGGCACGACCAGCTCCGAGCTGGCGGAGTCGCCCGTCACGGTCATCGTGAACGGCAAGTCGCTCGTCAACCCGATCACGCAGCGCCACGAGATCATCTCGCTGCGCTCGCGGCAGGTGTCCCTCAACGCCGAGGCCCAGTCACTCGACAGCGTCACACTGAACGTCGACGGCGTCGCGATCGTGAAGATCGGCTCCGACCCCCTGTACGTGCGCCGCGCGGCCGAGCGATTCGCCTCTCAGGACAAGGCCATCGAGCAGTTCACGACCGAGCAGCTCGAAGGTGCCCTCCGCGGCATCGTCGCCACGCTCTCCGTCGTCGAGCTGATGCGCGAGCGGAAGAAGTTCTCCGACCAGATCGCCGCCGACGTCTCGCAGGAGCTCGCCGAGCAGGGCCTGATCCTCGACTCGTTCCAGATCAAGGGCATCACCGACAAGGTCGGCTACATCCAGTCCCTCGGCGCTCCCGAGATCCAGGCGAAGCGTCAGGCCGCCGAAATCTCGCAGACCAACGCCGACCGTGCGATCAACCAGAAGAACATCGCCAACAAGGAAGCCAACCTGATCGAGCAGACCGCGCTCGACACCAACACGGCCAACTCCGACTCCGGGATCGGCCGCGCCCGTGCCGAAGCCGAGCAGGCCGAGGCGCTGGCTCGTGCTCAGGCTGAGCAGGCCGTTCTGCAGCAGCAGGCCGAGAACAAGCAGGCCCAGCTCGACGCCGACGTCAAGCGCGTCGCCGATGCGCAGCGGTATGAGGCCGAGACCCGCGCACAGGCCGAGCTCTACACGCGCGAGCGCGCCGCCGAGGCTGCGGCGATCGAGCAGGTCAAGCAGGCCGAGGCCCGCACCCGCATCGCCGAGCAGCAGGCGCAGGCCGACAAGGCTCGTGCCGACGGTGAGGCCGCGGCCGCGATCGCCAAGGCCAGCGGTGAGGCGAACGCGCTGCGTGCTCAGGCAGAAGCCGAGGCCGAAGCCCGCCGTCTGCGCGCCAGCGCTGAGGCCGACGCCATCCGCGCCGAGGGTGATGCCCGTGCCGCCGCTCTCGAGGCGGAGGCGAAGGCCATCGCCTCGAACCAGGACGCGTTCCTCTCGCAGCGCGTGCTCGAGGTGCTGCCGTCGATCATGGCCGAGTTCTCCAAGGGTTACGCGGCGATCGGCAACGTGTCGATCATCGGCAGCTCCGGCGAAGACGGCGCGTCGAACGTCGTCGGCGCCGACAGCGCGAAGGCCCTGCGCTCGGTGTTCGACAGCGTCCACTCGGCAACAGGGCTCGACCTCGCCGGGATCATCCAGGGTCAGGCCGTCGGCCGCGGCTTCGGTGCAGGAGTCGCCGAGGCTACGCCGCCCGCACCCGCACCCGCGCCCCGAGTGTCGACGCCGACCACTCCACCACCGCCCGCTTCCGCAACCCCCGCAGCTCCCGCAGCAGAGTAGGCGGAGCAGCAGAGCACTTCGGCGGATGCCGCGACCGACCCGGTCGCGGCATCCGCTGTTTCCGGAGCGGGCACCGCCGTCCCCGGTTCACGACTCAGGACACCTGCCCCCGTGGACGCGCCGTACTGTCCGCTCCGCCGAATCCCTCGCAGATCTCCTGAGTTCCGAACGGCTCCGGACGTCGCCCGACCCGGCAGACTGGACGGATGACCCCCGCCGCATTCGACCTCGCCGCCATCGGCGCGGGGCTCTCGTTCGCGGCCGCCCTCGACGAGGTCTCGGCCGCGCTCGACACGAGCGGGTCGGTCGTCGTGACCGCGCCCCCGGGCACCGGCAAGACCACACTCGTACCGCCGCTCGTGGCCTCACGGCGCAGCGGTCGGGTGATCGTCACCCAGCCTCGCCGTGTCGCCGCCCGCGCCGCCGCCCGCCGACTCGCCCACCTCGACGGCTCGCCCCTCGGCGCACGCGTCGGCTTCACCGTCCGCGGCGAGCGCGCGGCCGGTCCGGAGACACGGGTCGAGTTCGTCACCGCCGGCGTGCTGCTTCGACGCATGCTCGACGACCCAGGGCTCGACGGCGTGGATGCCGTGATCATCGACGAGGTGCACGAGCGCGCGCTCGAGACCGATCTGCTGATCGGTCTGCTCTCCGAGGTGCGGGAGCTGCGCGATGACCTCATGGTCATCGCGATGTCCGCCACCCTCGACGCGACACGCCTCGCCTCCGTCATCGCCACGGATGCGACACCGGCGCCGATCGTCGACCACGACGTCCCGGCCTTCCCTCTCGCCGAACGCTGGGCACCGAGCCCCGTGCCCCGGCTCGACGAGCGCGGTGTCACGTGGGGATTCCTCGACCACGTCGCGGCGGTCACGGTATCGGCGGCACGGGATCTGGTCCGCGAGAAGCCCGATGCCGACGTACTGGTCTTCGCCCCTGGTGCCCGCGAGGTGGCGGAGATCGCCCGCCGCGTCCGCGATGCCGGCGACAGGTTCGACGTGCGGGAACTTCACGGCCGCATTCCCCCGGCCGAACAGGACGCCGTGATCCGGGGCCGTACACCGCAAGACCGTCCGCGCATCATCATCACGACGTCGCTCGCCGAATCCTCGCTCACCGTGCCGGGCGTCCGTCTGGTCGTGGACACGTGCCTGTCGCGGTATCCGCAGCGCGACGCCGCCCGCGGCATGACGGGCCTGGTCACCAGCGCTGCGCCTCGCTCGTCGTGCGTGCAGAGGGCCGGACGCGCCACGCGCCAGGGCCCCGGCGCGGTGATCCGCTGCGTCGACGAGCGTTCGTACGCGGCGGCACCCGCCCGTCCGGTGCCGGAGTTGGCCGTGGTCGACCTCGCCGATGCCGCGCTCCTGCTCGCGTGCTGGGGTACCCCGGGTGGAACCGGCCTGCGGATGATCGACCCGTTGCCCGCCGCCCACCAGGCCGACGCCATCGCTGTTCTGCACGGCATCGGCGCGATCGACGACGAGGGCCGCGCCACCGCCGAGGGACGTGCACTGGCGCGCATCCCGACCGATCCCCGGCTGGCCCGTGCTCTGCGCGACGGCAGCCCGACGGTCGGCAGCCGTCTGGCGGCCGAGGTCGTCGCGCTCGTGGGTGGCGATCTGCGAAGCCCCGAGGCCGACATCGCGCGGGCCCTCATCGCCCTCAGAAGCGGGCAGACCCCGGACGCCCGCCGATGGCGAGACGACGCGAACCGCCTCGAACGAATGATCGGCCCGGCGCCGGGCGTGCGCGCGGACCTCGACGGGGTCGGCCTCGTGATCGCGCTGGCTTTTCCCGAGCGCATCGCCCACCGCGTCGAGCGCACCGCCACCGGAGCGACGTACCTGCTCGCCTCCGGGACACGCGCAGGGGTGACGGGCCCGCTCGCGGCCGTCGAATGGCTCGCCGTCGCCGACGTGACCCGTGCCTCCGGCCGTGCGGCGGCCGGGTCCGGTGCGATCATCCGCTCCGCTGCGGCGCTCACCGAGCTGCAGATGGAGCAGGCCGCCAGCCACCTGATGACCGACCGCGTCGAGGCAGACTTCGTCGGAGGTCGTGTCCAGGCCCGACGCGAACGCCGGATCGGTGCGATCCTGCGCACATCGGTGCCGGTGCGGGCATCGGCCCAGGAGGGGCGGGATGCCGTGCGTCGTGTGCTCCGGCGCGACGGACTCACGCTGTTCAGCTGGCCCGACGCCGCCGACGGACTGCGCCGCCGTCTGGCGATGCTACGACGCGAGCTCGGCGATCCGTGGCCCGATGTCTCGGACGCCGGACTGATAGAGACCCTCGACACCTGGCTGGCGTCCGAGCTCGACGCCCTGGCATCCGGCACCCCCGTGGATCGCCTGGACCTGCTGTCGGCTCTTCGTCGGCTGCTGCCGTGGCCCGAAGCGGTGCGACTCGACGACCTCGTGCCTGAGCGCCTCGAGGTGCCCAGCGGATCCCGCGTCCGCATCACCTACCCCGAACCCGACGGCGACCCGACGTCACGTCCTGTCGTCGCCGTGAAGCTCCAGGAGTGCTTCGGCTGGGCGGAGACCCCCCGCCTCGTCGACGGACGGGTACCGGTGCTGTTCCACCTGCTGTCCCCCGCAGGGCGTCCGCTCGCGGTCACCGACGACCTCGCCTCGTTCTGGTCCGGCCCCTACACACAGGTCCGCGCCGAGATGCGGGGGCGCTACCCGAGGCATCCCTGGCCCGAGGATCCGTGGGCCGCCACACCGACCAAGCACACCAAGAACCGCGCCGCGCGCTGAACACCGACCGGGACGGGAGTCAGCGGGTGCGCCGCCGCAGTGTCAGCGAGGCGAGCACGAGAGCGCCGACCGCGAAGGCCACGACGATCAGCAGCGGACCGAAGACATCCCACCCCTCGTCGCCCGCGGCGACCGCGTTGATCGTGTCGATCGCGTAGCTCAGCGGAAGCCAGTCGGAGATCGCGTGCAGCACATCGGGCATCTGATCTCGCGGCATGAAGAGCCCGCCGAGGATGATCTGCGGGAAGACCAGCAGCGGCATGAACTGCACCGCCTGGAACTCGGTCTGCGCGAACGCGCTCGCGAACAGACCGAGCGCGGTACCGAGCAGCGCGTCGACCACCGCGACCAGGCCGAGCTGCCAGAGCGGACCTTCGACGTCGAGCCCGCACACCCCGACGGCGAACGACACCGTGATCACCGCCTGCAGCAGAGCCATCAGACCGAACGCGAGCGCGTACCCGAGGATGAAGTCGGCCTTCTCGAGCGGTGTCGTCATCAGGCGTTCGAGGGTGCCCGAACGGCGCTCGCGCAGGGTCGTTATCGAGGTGATGAGGAACATCACGATGAACGGGAACAGCGCCAGGATCGCGCCGCCGAACTGATCGAAGACGCCGTCCTGATCGCTGAACAGCCAGGCGAAGAGGCCCACGAGCAGACTCGGCGCGATGAGCATCAGCGCGATCGACCGCGGGTCGTGCCGCAATTGGGTGAGAACGCGTCCGGCGGTGGCGAACGTCCGGCGGCCGTTCATTCTCCGGCCTCCTCCTGCTGGTCGCGCGCTCCTCGGCGCGATCGCCTCGTGTCGCCGACACCAGCCGCGCGGTCGCGCTCGATCAGCACGAGGAACGCGGCCTCGGCGTCGGTCGTGCCGGTGTCGGCGAGGAGCGAGGTCGGAGTCGTGTCAGCGATGATCCGCCCCTCGCGCATCAGCAGCAGCCGGTCGCAGCGCACGGCCTCGTCCATCACGTGACTCGACACGATGAGCGTCACCCCTCGATCCGCGAGGGCGCGGAAGAGGGTCCAGAGCTCGGCGCGCAGCACGGGGTCGAGTCCCACCGTCGGCTCGTCCAACACGACGAGCTCGGGCGCACCGATGAGGGCCACCGCGAGCGACACCCGCGTCGCCTGCCCTCCGCTCAGAGAGTCCACGAGTTGCCCCGCCTGCGGGCCGAGACCCACCTCGTCGATGACCCGATCGACGTCGCCCTTGGGCGCCTTGAGCAGCGAAGCGAAGTACGAGAGGTTCTGGCGCACGCTGAGGTCGCCGTACACCGATGCTCCTTGCGTGCCGTACGCGACGCGGTGTCTCAGCTGTCGCGACCCTCCCGGCTCACCCAGTACCTTCACGTCACCCGAAGCGATCTTCTGCACCCCGACGATCGAGCGCATGAGCGTGGTCTTGCCGCATCCGGACGGGCCCAGCAGGCCCGTGATCTGGCCGCGGGGGATCGCGAGGTCGATCCCGTCGAACACGTGCACCGCCCCGCGACGCACACGCAGCTGCGCGATCTCGACGGCGGAGTTATTCATCATGTGATGAATTATGCGCCCGCCCGTCGTCCGCGTCAACGGGGTCCGCAGACACCCGATGCCGACGTTCGGCGTCAGTCGAAGAGGTAGCGCTGCAAGGTCGGGCCGAGACGGGAGACGAGTTCATCGATCGGTGCCGCCGCAAGCGCCGGCAGCCGGAGCACATAGCGTGCGATCAGCAGCCCGGCGATCTGCGAGGCGACGAGCGAGGCGCGCAGATCGGCGTCGTCGACGTCGAGGCGCCGAGCCACCCGGGACAGAAGTTCGCGCGACAGGAAGCCCGCCAGCAGCGGGGTCGTGAGCCGACTGCCGATCGCAGTGCGCAGCAGCATGACTCCCCGACGTCGCACCTCGGGCTGCTCGAACGCCTCGAGGACGTACCGGATCAGCCGGTCGCCGATCTCGTCACGCGGACCCGCGAGGATCCCCGGCACATCGACATCCGGTCGCAGCGGAATGCCCACGGCTTCTGCGAAGAGATCGGCCTTGGTGCCGAAGTAGTGATGCACGAGGGCAGAATCCACACCGGCCCTGGCGGCGATGGAGCGGATCGTCGCGCCGTCGTATCCCTTTTCACCGAAGTCGTCGACCGCAGCCGCGATGATGCGCGCTCGCGAGTCGGAGACGCCCCGGGGGCGGCCACGCCGCCGCGCGGGCTTCTGCTCGGTCATGTCCGTCAGCCTATGACGCGCGACGAGGGCACGGCGCGCAAGTCAGTCGAGCAGATGGCGGAGGTAGCGGGTCGGATGCTCGAGGAACGAGCGCCAGTGGTTCACGATCTCGAGGTCGTCCCACTCCGCCGGCCGCACACCCCACTCCCCCACTTCGAGGATCTTCGCGCCGGGAAGAGCAGCGAGCACCGGCGAATGCGTCGCGCACAGCACCTGGCCGCCCTCATCGGCGATGCGACGGAGCACGGCGATGAGCGCGAGCGTCGAGTTGAAGGACAGCGCCGCCTCCGGCTCGTCGAGGCAGTAGAAGCCCGGCTCGTCGAATCGGCTCTCCAGCAGGGCGAGGAACGATTCGCCGTGACTCATCTCGTGGAACGGGACGTCGCCGCGGGCCGAGGGGTTCTCCTCCAGGTAGGTGTAGAACGAGTGCATCGTCTCGGCGCGGAGGAAGAAACCCCACCGATTCGCCCCCACGCCCCGCTGCAGCCGCAGCCAGTCCGACAACGGCGACTCGGTCGCGCGCGTGGTGTGCCTGGCCTGGCGGGAACCGCCCTCGGGAGAGAGCCCATAGGCGATCGCGATCCCCTCGACCAGTGTCGACTTGCCGCTGCCGTTCTCGCCGACCAGGAACGTGACGCCGGGGTCGAGGTCGATCCCCTCCCTCAGCACCTGGGCGACGGCGGGGATGCTCGTCGGCCATCCTGCGCCGGGTGCGGGGGCGTCGTCGTTCGGGCGCACCGCCACGACGGGCTGCTGACGTCGACGGCGGGAGGCCGGCTCCCAGAACTCATCCATCGTGATCCTCCGCGTGTCGTCTCGTGGAGGCTACCGGCATCCGGGGACACCCGCGCGACCGAGGACCGTCAGCACTCGATGACGTTGACCGCGAGGCCGCCCTCGCTGGTCTCCTTGTACTTCGTCGACATGTCGGCCCCGGTCTGGCGCATGGTCTCGACGACCGCATCCAGGGAGACGTAATGGCTGCCGTCGCCGCGCAGGGCGAGGCGGGCGGCGGTCACGGCCGTCGACGCGGCGATCGCGTTGCGCTCGATGCACGGAATCTGCACGAGTCCGCCGATGGGGTCGCACGTGAGACCGAGGTGGTGCTCCATCGCGATCTCGGCGGCGTTCTCGATCTGGCGGTTCGTGCCGCCCATCACCGCCGTCAAGCCGCCGGCTGCCATGGCGCAGGCGGAGCCGACCTCGGCCTGGCATCCGCCCTCCGCCCCGGAGATCGACGCGTTGGCCTTGAACAACGACCCGAGGGCCGTCGCGGTCAGCAGGAAGCGGCGGATGCCACGGCGACGGTTCGCCTCGGCGGTCTGCTCCTCATCGAGGTCGCTCCCGTCGCTCACCGCGCGCACGTCCGACTCGAACCCGAGGAGTGCGCTGCCGACCAGCTCGCCGTAGGGCGTGACCGCGTTGCCCGCCCCGAGTCCGGAGTCGGCGAGGAACCGCCACCAGTACATCGCGACGGCCGGGAGGATTCCGGCGGCACCGTTCGTCGGCGCCGTGACCACGCGGCCACCCGCGGCGTTCTCCTCGTTGACCGCGAGCGCGAAGGCGCCGAGCCACTCACCCGGAAGCTCACGATGGCCGTCGGCCTCGACCTCTTCGAGCTGGCCGCGGATCACTCCGGCCCGCCGCTTGACCTTGAGGATGCCGGGAAGCGTGCCGTCGGCGTGGAGACCCGCATCCACGCACCCCGACATCGCGTCCCAGATCGCGTCGAGGCCGGCCGCGACCTCTTCCTCGCTGCGCAGCGAGGTCTCGTTGAGTCGGGCCACCTCGGCGATCGAGAGCCCGTTCTCGTCACAGAGCGCGAGCAGCGACGCGGCATCCGCGTACGAGTACGGGAATCCCGAGGTCGTGAGCTTCGCCTCCTCGCCATCGCGCCGGATGAACCCGCCGCCCACCGAGTAGTAGGTCTCCTCGGCGACGACCTGCTCCGCGGAGTCCCAGGCGGTGATGGTCATGGCGTTCGGGTGACCGGGAAGCCGGGTGCGCGGCGCGAAGACGATGTCGTCCTTCGCGAAGGGCACGTCGTGCGCGCCGTCGATGCGGATCACGGCTTGTGCCGGCAGGTCGGTCCAGGCCGAGCGCACCTCGGCGGGGTCGCAGGTCTCCGGCGCGAGTCCGCGGAGGCCGGCGACGACGGCATCCGGCGTCCCGTGCCCGATTCCCGTCGCGCCGAGGGAGCCGTACAGTGTGCTTCCGATGCGGGTGACCTGCGGCAGGACGCCCGTCGCAGTGAGTCGTCGTGCGAAGTCGAGAGCCGCTCGCATCGGTCCGACCGTATGGGAGCTCGAAGGCCCCACTCCGATGGAGAAGAGGTCGAAGGCCGAGACGTACGCAGTCACCCCTCCAGGCTACGCCGGATCGGCGACTTCGGTTCACCGAGGTTAACTCGCCGTCCCGTCAACCCCCTACAGCCCCATCCGCCGCCGAGGCATCCTGAGCGGACGACATTATCGAAAGGGGTCCCCGTGACCGACAGCACTCCCGAGCCCGAGCCCACCGACGAGCTCTCCGCCGAGGCGCAGACTCCGACTCCCACCCCGACCTCCGACACGAGCGACGGCGAGGTCACGACACCGGCACAAGCCGACTCCCCCGAAGACGCCGACCCGAACGAGGTGCCCCGCACCGAAGACCTCGAAGAGCCGAGCACCGAGAAGGCCCCGGGCGAGGAACCCAAGGCCCCGAAGCGCGACGAGCCCGAGCCCGATCACGAGGCGGTCGGCATCGGCGTGGTCGACACGGAAGAGCCGCAGGCCGGCTGAGACCCGCAACCGCGCTACCAGGTCAGCGGGTCGAGCCGCAGGTAGAAGTCCTGACGGGCAGAGTCGAGATCGATGCCGTACCGCGCAGCGAAGTCGTCGTCCGCCCGACGGGCGGTGCTCTCGTCGGGCCACGTCTCGCGGGCGTTCGCCAGGAGCAGGGCGATGTCGGCGTAGGGGTCGGCACGCCCGAGCCGGCCGACATCGATGAGTCCGGCGACGTGCGAGCCGTCGGGCGCGATCAGGATGTTCGGCAGGCAGAAGTCGCCGTGGCAGACCACCGCTTCTGCCTGCTCCTGGACGATCCGTCGCGGGAGCTCGCTCTCGAGGCCGGCGAGGATCCGCGACGGCGGCACATCCTGCAGCGCGACGGGCAGGAACTCGGTCTGCACCCGGTCCTCGGCGACCGTCGCTCTGGCTGCCGTCATCATCCCGTCCACTCCCTGGCCGTAGGGGCAGTCGGACACCGGGACGGCGTGGAGACGCCGCAGGATGTCGGCGATCGCCGGCCACGCCGCACGCAGACCGGCCGCATCGAGCCGGTCGGCGGGGACTCCCTCCACCGCAGAGGTCACGAGGGCACCGCCGTGCGCGGTGAGACGCCACTCGATCACCGACGGACCGGGGATGCCGACGCTCGCGAGCCATGCGATCCGGTCGCGCTCGGCCGCCAGTTCGTCCACCTGCGACGAGGGGACCACCTTGACGTATCGCCCACCGGCCTCATCGCGAAGCACGGCCGCGCCCGACTCGCCGCTCTCCACGGGCAGCCAGTCCGCACCATCGGGGAGCAGTTCTGCGGGAATGTGCATCTGCTCATCCTCCCGCACCGGATCCGCTCCGGTCGCACCTGATGCTGCCCGATCGTCGGCGGGACGACAGCAGGTACGACCGGAAGCAGCCGCAGTGTGCTCTTACTCGACGAGCTTGCCCGCGGTGTCGACCTCGCGCATGAGCTCCGCGATCTCCGGCGAGATCTCTGGGATCGCCTCACGGGTCACGCCGTCCTTCGGCGACCACACCAGGTTCACCTGCAACGTGGGATCGGTGTCGGGGAAGTCGCTGCGGTTGTGGCATCCGCGGGTCTCCCGCCGCTCCAGCGCGGCCTCGAGGGTGGCCCGGGCGGCGAGTGCCGATGCCTTGAGGTCGAACGCATGCGCGAGGTCCTGGAACCCGGCGATGTCGGGGTGGATGCCGATGTCCTCCATGCGCCCCTCGATCATGTCGAGGTCGGCGAGACCGGCGCGCAGCCCCTCCTCCGAGCGCACCACACCGGCGTACTCGGTCATGAGGTTGCGGATCGCGCGCTGCAGGGCACGGACGTTCTCGCGCCCCTCGGCCGCCAGCAGATCGTCGATCTCGGCCCGCGCTTCCGCCACCACGGTCGCCGACCGGCGCTGCGCGTCGAGCCCCGCCGCATGCTCCATTGCCGCCTGACCGACGATGCGTCCGTAGACGAGGAGTTCGATGAGCGAGTTGCCGCCGAGACGATTCGCGCCGTGCAGACCGCTCGACGCCTCGCCGATCGCATAGAGGCCGTCGACGTCGGTCTGGTGGTCTTCCGGACGCACCCAGACGCCGCCCATCGAGTAGTGCGCGGTCGGCGCGATCTCGATCGGATCGGTCGTGATGTCGAGCATCTGCAGCTCCATCATCGTCTGATAGACGCGCGGCAGACGGGTCATGATCGTCTCGCGCGGCAGGTGCGAGACGTCGAGCCAGACGCCGCCGTTCTCGGTGCCGCGCCCTTCCTGGATCTCGGTGTACGCGGCGAGCGCGACGCGGTCACGGGTCGAGAGCTCCATCCGCTCGGGGTCGTACTTCGCCATGAATCGCTCGCCGAGGGCGTTGCGGAGGATTCCGCCTTCACCGCGTGCGGCCTCGGAGATCAGGGTTCCCGCTGCGCTCTCCGGCTCGATGATGCCCGACGGATGGAACTGCACGAGTTCGGGGTCGCGGAGCCGCGCGCCGGCGTCCACCGCGAGACGGAAGGAGTCGCCGGTGTTCTCGTCGCGGCGGGACGAGGTGCGGCGCCAGATGCGGTTGTGTCCGCCCGCGGCGAGGATCACGGCGTCCGCGTGGATGAGGTAGCGGGTGCCGTCGGCCTGGTCGAAGCCGTAGGCGCCGAACACGACGTTGTCGCGCACGAGCAGGCGCGTGATGTAGACGTGGTCGAGGATCGGGACCTCGAGCTGCTCGGCCTTGCGCACGAGGGTGCGCTGGATCTCGAGACCCGTGTAGTCGCCGGCGAACGCGGTGCGGCGGAAGGTGTGGGCGCCGAAGAAGCGCTGCGAGATGCGGCCGTCGTCTTCGCGGGCGAAGTCCATGCCCCAGCGCTCGAGGTCGCGGATGCCACGCTCGGCACCCTGCGTCACGATCTCGACGGTGTGCGGGTTTGCGAGAAGGTAGCTCTCCTTGATGGTGTCGGCTGCGTGCTGCTGCCAGCTGTCGTCGGCATCCATCGTGCCGAGTGCCGCGTTGATGCCGCCGGCGGCGAGCGACGTGTGCGCATCCTGCCGCGGTCGTTTCCCCACGGCGAGCACGTCCACGCCGTGTTCGGCGATCTCGATCGCCGCCCGCAGACCCGACCCCCCAGTGCCGATGACGAGGACCGTGGTGGATATCTGTCGTTCGCGCGTAGCCATGCGATCCACGCTAGTTAGGGGATCCTAATAACTCCAATGCATAGTTCGAGTTGAAACGATGCGGGTAGGCTATGGTCATGAACCTCGAGCAACTCCGCGGGTTCGTCGAGGTCGCGCGTCTCGGACACTTCACCCGCGCCTCCGAGCACCTGCATCTGGCGCAACCGTCGTTGAGCCGGCAGATCTCCACGCTCGAACGCGAACTGGGCGCGGAACTGTTCCACCGCGCACGCGGCCACATCGCTCTCACGGCCGCCGGCGAGACCCTCCTCCCCCGCGCGCAGCGCATGCTCGCCGAGGCCGACGCCATCCGTGACGAGATGGGCGAGCTGGCCGGACTCCGCCGTGGACGCGTGCGCCTGGGCGCCCCTCCGACACTCTGCATCAGCCTGGTCGCCGAGGCCATCCGCGCTTTCCATTCCGCGCATCCCGGCATCGATCTGCACCTGACGGAGAGCGGCTCTCGCCGGCTCGTCGAGGAGCTCGCGGTCGGCGCCGTCGACATCGCCCTCATCACCGAGTCCGAAGGACCTCCTCCCTCGGGATTCAGCCTGACGCGGACCCCGCTCCTCACCGAGGAGCTGGTCGTCGTCTCAGCCGCGAGCGAGCCACCGGTGTCGAGTTCGGCGTCGATGACGCTTCACCACCTCGCCACCCTCCCCCTGATCGCCCTCGACGAGACCTACGAGCTTCGAGCCACCACCGATGCGGCTTTCCGCGCCGAGGGACTCCGACCCACCCATGTGCTCGAGGGCGCCGAGATGGATGCGGTGCTGCGTTTCGTCGAGCGCGGCGTCGGCGTCGCGGTGGTGCCGGCCATGGTTCTGCTCGATCGCCCCGCTCTTCGTTCGGTGCGACTGACGCACCCCATGATGACCCGCACGGTGAGCCTCGCCCACCGTGCAGACGTCACGCCGGCCGTCGCCGTCGCCGCGATCCGCCAGGTGATCGTCGCCACCGCCGCAGACGTCGCCGACCGCGACCCGGCGATCACCAGCCTGCTCTGATCGCGCTCCGCGAGACCGCACATCCACGGTCCCGCCCATCCATCACCCGGATGCGCGGAATGCCGAGGGCATCGCGAACCACCGCTGGTCATCCGCTCACCCTCCCTGGGGCGACAGCGGAATGGGCGACGAGCTGCGCGCCCGACCGATGGGATTGTCGAGCGTTCCGGCGTACATGAGGGAAGCGGACTGGTCCGCGAGGTCCACCATGCGCAGCGTGTTGCGCAGTTGCAGACGATTCAGGCACGAATGGGCGAATGCATCGGCCCGCAGGTCGACGAGTGACTCAAGGTCGGGATGCCCATCGGCATGCTCATCGACCGTCTCCCCGACCAGGCGCCAGAAGTCCCCCTCAGTCAGGGTGCCGTCGATGTGGAGGATGCCCGCCAGGTGCCGGAGCACCCCATCGAAGACGTCGGTGAAGACGGCGAGCGCCTTCTCCTCGTCGCCGACGGGGGCGACGATGCGTCGCACCTCCTCCGGCAGCGTGCGCTCGGACAGGAGCGCCACTTCCTCACCGATGTCCTTCATGAACACACCGGTCGGCACGTTCCCCTCGAGGATGAGGATGAGGTTCTCGCCGTGCGGCATGAACGCGAGATCGTGGGCCAGCAGGCTGTGCACGATCGGCCGGAGATACGCGCGAAGGAACCGGTGGACCCACGCGGTCGCGGGGATACCGGAAGCACGGATGAGCGTGGTGACCACCGAGACGCCCTCGCTGTCGCGATGCAGGAGCGACGCCAGAGTCGCCAGTCGCTCAGCCCCGGCTGCCAACGGCACCGGGCTCTCGCGCCAGAGGGCGGCCAGCATCTTGCGGTGGGCGGACGGCTGTGCGGTGCGGTGGTACACGTCGCCCGTGTAGCCGATCGACGCGCGCTCCCGGAGCACTCGGAAGCCGGCATCCGCGAATGTCGGGTCGGCGGCCACGAGCGCGGCCACCCAGTCGTTGATCGCGGGTGTGACACGCATGTACGCCGGAGAGAGCCCCCGAAGGAACCCCATGTTCTGCACAGCGAGAGCCGTCTTCACGTAGTGCCGATGCGGATGCGAGACGTTGAACATGGTGCGCACCGATTGCTGGGCGCGGTAGTCGTCTTCGCTCTCGCCGATGTAGACGAGGTCGCGTCGGGCGAGGTCGGGAGCGAAGGTGATGGTCACGCGGTTCTCCCACTGCCACGGGTGCACCGGCAGCAGGTGGAAGTCGGCCGGCTCCTCGCCGAGGTCGCGAAGACGGGTGGCGAAGCGATCGCGTTCGGTCGGACTCAACTCGCCCGAAAGCAGGGTCTCCTCGGTGAGATCGGCGCCGAGGGCCAGATGCGATGCTGACCGCCGCGCGGCGACCCACACCAGGCGGAACGACCGGGCGGCCTCGGGAGCGAAGGTGGCATGATCCGAGACACCGAAGCCGATGCGCCCGTTGTTCGCGACGAAACCAGGGTGCCCCTCGGTCATTGCCGCCTCGATCGTCTGGAAGTCGGCGCCGGCCAGCTCCCGCGCCGACGGCCCACCCCGCGCGATCTTGAACATCGAGCCGGCGAGCGTGGAGGCGATCTCTTCCAGGTACAACGGGAGAAGCTCATCCGACAGGCCGAGGGTCGGCTGCAGCTCGAGGATCAGCTGCTGCGCGTCCAGCACGGCATCCGCACCGTCGATGAGGCGACGGACGCTGCTCTCCTCGATGATCCAGTGCTCCAGCTCGGTACGCATGGCGCGGAACCGGTACTCGACGGCGGAGGAAGGCACACCGACGCGCCAACCATCGCCGGAGGGCTCCGGGGCGATCAGCCGTTCGTGACTGAACTCCGCGAGAGCCTTGGCCACCAGGTGACGCTGTGCGCGCTCCAGCGAATCGATCGTCAGGTGGGCGGCGGGGGCGATCATGCGCGTCCCTCTCGGTCGAGGCGGATCAGTTCGGACGCCGCGAAGCCGGCGCGGGTGCACACCGAGAGCATCGCGGTCTTGAGGTGCCCGCCCTCGTCGATGACGACGTGGCGCACCTCTTCGAAGCCGGCGCGCACGTTCTTCGCGCGGATGCGCGCGTTGCGCACATCCGGTTCGACGACCACGCGCTCCGCGCCGAGCTCATCGAAGCACCACGACATCACGGCGGCGAACACCGCATCGGTCAGCCCGTGTCGGGGGTCCTCGCCCGGAGGCGACACCAGGACGTGCATGCCGATGTCGCCCGGCACCGCGTCGTGGACCTCTGTCAGCAGCACCTGCGCCGGGTCATAGGTCTCGGCGTAGAACAGCGGGACCTCGTCGACCAGCCCGAGCCACGCCTGCTGGGCGGGATCAGCATCGACAGCGGCGAGATAGGCCGCGACGGCGGGGACATCCAGGTCGGTCATGCCCCAGTACGCCGAATGGGGATCGGCCAGCCAGCGGTGCAGGATAGCCGCGTCCCGAAGGGGGCTGGCGACGGTGAGCGATACTCCGATCCCGGTCGTCGTCGTCATCGCACGACCGCCCCGGGCACGGTGGACTCCCGGAGGGCATCGGCGGGGACACCGAAGTCCTGGAACGCGATGCGGCGCTCGATCGGGTAGACGTCTCGACCGAGGATCGACGAGAGGATCGACGAGTTGCGCCAGGCGCCGAAGCCGAGGTCCGGGGCGGTCAACCCATGGGTGTGCTCTTCACCGTTCTGCACGAAGACCCGCCCGCGTCCGCCGTCGACGCTGTAGTCGCGCGCGACGTCCATCCTGCCCAGGGCATCCCAGTCCAGACGGTCGGCGATGCCCTGCAGGAAAGGCGGCGTCTGGGCAGAGTACCCCGTGGCGAGGATGAGCGAGGCCGTCTCCCTGTCGTGCTGCTCTCCGAGCTGGCCGTGCCGCAACGAGAGCCGGAAGCGCACGCCGTCCCACTCGGCGGCGGTGACCTCGGTGTCGGCGAGGAGCGTCGTGGGCACTGGACCTTCGGCGCTGAGCCGATAGAGGGTGTCGTAGATGTCGTCGATGAGGTCGGCGGAGACACCCTTGTAGAGGCTCCGCTGCTCCCGACTCAGGTGCTGCCGCAGCGCGAGGGGAAGGCCATGGAAGTGATCGGTGTACTCCGGTGAGGTCATCTCCAGGGTGAGCTTCGTGTACTCCATGGGGAAGAACCGCGGCGACCGGGTGATCCAGTCGAGACGATAGCCGCCGTCGCGCGCACCCTCGAGGAGATCGCGGTAGATCTCGGCCGCCGACTGGCCGCTGCCGACCACCGTGATCGAATCCGTCGCACGAAGCGCATCACGATTCTCCAGGTATGCCGAGCTGTGCACGGCACGGCCGGAGATGTCGCGGAGAGCCGTCGGGATCGTGGGGCTCGTGCCGACCCCGACGACGACGTGTCGGGCGCGCAGTGTGCGCTCCTCGCCGGTGTCGGTGCGCATCGCCTGCACGATGTAGACGTCGTCGACAGGGTCATGCTCGACCCGCACGACCTCGTGATTCCAGTGCAGCTGGTGCAGCTGCTCGGCCGCCCAGCGGCAGTACGCGTCATATTCGGTACGCAGCGCATAGAAGCTCTCACGGATGTAGAACGGGTAGAGCCGCCCCGATTGCTTCAACCAGTTGAGGAAGGAGAAGCGCGAGGTGGGATCGGCCATAGTGACCAGGTCGGCCAGGAACGGCACCTGGATGGTCGAGCCCTCGATCATCATCCCGGGGTGCCATCGGAAGCATTCCGCACGGTCGAGGAACACCGCGTCCACCCCGAGCGGATCCGCGAGACAGGCGAGCCCCAGGTTGAACGGGCCGATGCCGATGCCGACGACGTCGTGCACGTGCGCGGTCATGCCGTCGCCTCCGCGGCGACGAGATCCGGCGATATGCCCGCGAGAGCAGTCGCCGCGTCCTTCACGATGTCCAGGATCGTTCGGACGTCGTCGAGGGTGGCTTCCGGGTTGAGGAGAGTCAGTTTCAGGCAGGGCCGTCCGTCGATCACCGTCTTCGCGACGAGTGCACGGCCGGATTCGAAGAGCACGCGCCGGACCCCCGCGACGAGCTCATCCTGCACTGCGGGCGGCACATCCCCGGGACGCGCGCGGAAGAGCACGGTGCTGAGCTGGGTGCGACCCACCAGCTCGAGTTCGGGATCGGCGTCGACCAGATCGCCGGCGGCCGTGGCGAGATCGATGACCGCGTCGAACAGCTCGCCGACCTGCGCCGTCCCCATCGATCGGAGCGTCGCCCACAGCTTCAGCGCGTCGAAACGGCGCGTGGTCTGCAGCGACTTGTCCACCTGATTGGGTTCGTCGTTCTCCCGCGGGTTGAGGTAATCGGCGTGCCAGGCGCCCGCAACCAGATCCCGGGGGTCGCGCACGAGCAGGGCGCTGGAGGAGACGGGCTGGAAGAAGCTCTTGTGGAAATCGACGGTGACGGACCGTGCCCGTTCGATGCCTGCAAGAAGGTGCCGGCGCCGGGACGAGACCAGGAGTCCTCCTCCGTAGGCAGCGTCGACGTGCAGCCACAGACCGCGGGCGTCGCACACCGCGGCGATGCTCGCGAGCGGGTCGATCATGCCGCGGTCCGTCGTGCCTGCGGTGGCGACGACAGCGATGGGCACCCGTCCCTCCGCCACAGCCGCAGAGACCGCCGCATCGAGGTCAGCCGGAAGCATCCGCCCTGCGCTGTCGTCGGCCACCTCGATGACCGCATCGTCGGCGAGGCCGAGCAGCAGCGACGACTTGCCGACGCTGAAATGACTGGATGCCGTGGCGAAGACGACCAAGCGAGACATCGACGTCGTACGCGAGCCGCCGACCGCCGCCAGTGCCGCCTCTCTGGCGAGGAACAGCGCATGGAGGTTCGACTGCGTGCCCCCGGAGGTGAAGATGCCGTCGCCCGAGGCGAACCCCACCCATCCCGTCACGGCCTCGATCAGCCGACGCTCCATCAGCGTGCCCACCGTCGACTGATCGTAGGTGTCGACCGAGGTGTTGACCGCGGCGAGGATCGTCTCGGCCGCGACGGCGGGGAGCGCCACCGGGCAGTTCAGGTGCGCCGCATACAGGGGGTGGTGAAACCACACGGCGTGGGCGAGGAAGAGATCATCGATCTCACGGATGGCCGACGCGGTGCCGATGCCGGAGCCGGCGAGGTCGACCCGATCGACGAGATTCTGCAGTTCTGCGAGCGAGGCGCCGGAAGTGGGTTGTGTGGTTTCGGTGAACCTTGCGGCCACCCGAGACGCCGTGCGTGCGATCTGGGAGCGGTAGACGTCGACGGTCGAGGAAGTGAGCAACTCAGTCACGATGGACAACTCCTAAGTTAGGTTTGCCTATCCTACATATGATTTTTAGACTGTATAGAAAAACTCGCGACGTGGGCGGATGCGGACGTGGGCGGATGCGGCAGCATCGAGGACCGATGACAGCGGGCAGAAACGCAGAAACGGCCCCCACCGAAGTGGAAGCCGTTCCTTCACTGTCTCAACACAGTGTGCGCCCGAAGGGACTCGAACCCCTAACCTTCTGATCCGTAGTCAGATGCTCTATCCATTGAGCTACGGGCGCCCAGCCCGCTCAGCGGGCCGTAGAACAGCCTACAACAGTCCCGACGCGAAAGCGAAACGAGGCCTCAGTCCTCCACCGACGCGGCCTTCTGCTGCTTCTTCCGGCGCTTGGCCTTGGCCCTCTGCTCCGACGAGAGCGCCTGCAGATCGACGAGTCGAAGGGCCTGCATCCGCGCTTCGCGCATGCGGTTGTAATCGGGATCCTGATCCGGACGCATGCCCTCGACCCGCAGTCGGCGGTCGAGGTTGTGGCGCACATCCGCCCAGGCGGCGTCACGCGCCTCCTCGACGATCTCGGCGAGCCGATCGCGGTCCTGCATGATCTCTCGCAGGCGCACGGCAACGCCGGTGGACTGCTTGGCACGTCGGCGGAGGTTGCGCACATCGCGGTCGCGGTAGTCGTGCGTCCCCACCGGATCGGAGTGCCGGCCCCTCGCCCTCTTGCGCAACGCGGTGACGGTGGCGGCCGCCTCTTCCGACTCCTCGGCCATGGCACGAAGCGCCTCACGCGCGTCGTCGATGTACTTGTCCGTGTCGAAGACGCCGTCTTCGGCGATGGTGCCGATGAGGATGTGGTTCTTCACGGCGAGGCGCGCCGCAGCGGTCGCGATCGCAACGCCCTCGGCGATGGCATCCGCTGTCCGTCCCACCGGTACCTCCTCTCCTTGAGCGTACCGGTATCACTGCAGCCCGGTGTCGGCCAGAATGGTTCGGAATCAGCTTGCCCCACCCATCCGACATCCGCGGGTTCGCACCAGGATCGCGCCGTGCAGGAGAGCAATGAAGCACCTCGAACTCACCGGCAGCACCACCGTGATCACCGGAGCGGCGAACGGGATGGGCGCGGATATCGCACGCCTGCTGGCGGCTCGGGGAGTGCACGTCGCGCTCATCGACCACGACGCCGCGTCACTCGCGACGATCGCGGCCGAACTGCAGGGCGTGCGCGTGACGACGCATGTCGTCGACCTCCGCCACGACGAGGCCGTGTTCGCGACCGCCGCCGACATCACCGAGGCCCACCCGCGCATCAACGCCCTGATCACGTGCGCCGGCTCGTCGATGCTCGGCGACATCGACCAGCTCACCATGGAGGAGATGCGCTGGCTCACCGACGTGAACCTCTGGGGAACGGTCTCGGTCACCAAAGCCCTTCTCCCCGCGCTCCGCGCCGCGCCGGCCGCGCACATCACGCACCTGGCGAGCGTCTACGCACTCGCCGCCCCCGCCGGCCGCATCCCGTACGCGGTCAGCAAGTTCGCGGTACGCGCGTTCTCCGAGGCTCTGCGGCACGAGCTCGAGGGCACCTCGGTGAGCGTCGGAGCCGTCTACCCTGCGGGGGTGCGCACCGGGATCATCCTGCACGGTCGCTACGCCGCGGCGATCGACCCGGAGGTGGCGGCCCGGGCCGCCGCCGCGCAGGCCGCGATGTACCACACCGAGCCCACCGATGCCGCGGCCCGGATCGTGCGGGCGACCGAACGACGGGCTGCGCGCACGATGGTCGGGCGAGAAGCCCGCCTGATCGACGTGCTCACCCGCATCGCTCCCGCCTCCTACTGGCGAGTGATGCGTCGCCCGTTGCGCGCGGCGATCGACACCACGACGCCGGCGACCTGAGGCGACGCCGGCGACCTGAGGCGACGCCGGCGACCTGAGGGGACGCCGGCGACAGGCTCCCGCTCAGCGGACGGTGCCCACCCAGATGGCCGAGGCCCACGCCTGCTGGTCGCCGTTGCAGCCGACCGATCCGGGATAGCCCCGCACCACGGCCATGCAGTTCGCGAGGAACTCCGGGTCACCGCCGAACAGCGCCCCGTACGCCCCGGATGAGGTGAGCGCGCCCCATACGCGGAACTGGTAGATGTGCGCGAGCTCATGCGCCATCGCCCAGTTCAACCGGCCGGCACTCCAGGTCGCGATGTCGGCGCGGTACTTGATGTATCCGTTGCTGTTCGCGCATGCCGGGGCGTTCCCGCCCGCACACGACGAGGACTCGTAGAGTCCCACGCCCCCACCACCGACGAGGTCGAGGGCTGCCCGCACCCGCGCGTATCCCTCCGGACCGCTCGACGACCACATCGGCCCTCCGGGACCCGAGCTCTGTGCCGCCTGCCAGGACGCGACCTCTGTGCCCACCTTCTCCGTGAGCGCGTGCAGGGTCGCCGTGGCCGCCGCGACGGTATCGGGGTTCTCCTTCTCGGCGGCGACGGCCTGCTGTGCCGACAGGGCGGCGGCGCGGTGCGCGGCCGTGTCCACCCGACCTTCGGCCCCCTGGAGTGCGGCGGTCAGGGCTTCTACCTCGGCGAGGAAGGCGGGCCGCAGCGCGAGGACGGCGGCGCGATCGGCGGTCTCCTGCTCTGCGCGTTCGACGGCCCCGTCGAGGTAGTCGGTGCGCTGGCCGGCGTCGCGATACTGGCCGTTCAGTGCGACGAGCTGTGCGACAGCGGTCGTTCTCTCGTGCTCGAGGGCGTCAGCTCTGCCGATCATCCCCGAGATGAGTAGCACCGCGGCGGCGAGGGTGACGGCCAGCACCCGGCGGATCACGGCAGGAACCCCGTCGTGTCGGCGATCTGCGCGTCCTGCTCAGCGAGCTTCGACCGCAGGGCGGTGAGCTTCTCGGCGAGTTCCCGGTTCTCGCCGCGCGACGTGTCCAGCGCGCCTTCGACGCGTGCGATCTCCGCTTTGACCGCGGCGATCGACGCCATGCGCTCCTGATCCGCGATCGCGACGAGCGTGATCCCGCCGACGAGCAACAGGCATCCGACCGCGACAGCAAGACTCCGCATCTCGCTCCCCAGGACAGCGCAACAGTTCCGGACCGACTCCGATCGCCCCAATATACAACCGGAGCCGACTCTGCGGTCCCCCGACCTGCGTCAGGGCGAACCGGCAGCTCAGGCCGTCAGGTCACTGTTCTCGGCGAGGCGTCGCTCGGCTGCGGACTGACCACTGGCGAGGTGCGCGGGGACGATCCGGCGCAATGCCTCGGTGTCACGCGCAGTCATCGCCTCGAGGATGATGCGATGCTCGTCCGCCATCGCGAGCAGATCGTCGTGCTGACCGAACAACCAGCGCAGACGCGTGAGGAACACGGCGATGAGCTCTCCGAGCATCTCGTTCGCCGCGAGTTCGACGGCGACCTCGTGGAACTCCGCTGCGGCCACCCTCGCAGCCTCGGAATCCTGCGCCTTCGCGGCCGCGAGCTCACGCTCGTAGACCTCGCGGATCCGGGCGATACCGGCCTCGTCGTGCCGCTCGGCGGCGAACACGAAGATCAGCGTCTCGATGGCCTCGCGCACCTCGGCGAAGTCCTGGATGTCCCGATGGGTGAACTCCCGCACGACTGCCCAGGTGCGGGGACGGGCGACGACGATCCCCTCCGCGACGAGCGTGCGGATGGCCTCCCGGACCGGAAGTCGCGACACATTGAGCTCTGCCGCGATGTCGCGCTCCACCAGGCGCGACCCCGGCATCCGCCGCCCGAGGATGATGTCATCGCGAAGGATGCGCGTGACCCTCACCGACTCGAGTTCGCCGCCTCCTGCTATAGCCCCCGCCATCTGGGCATTCTCGCACTCCCGGCGGTGTTCCTCAACTTTTGGTATCCCAAGCCCTCGCAGCGGCGGCGGCCCGGGCGGGGACGAGGGCTCCTCCCTCGCCCCCGACGACGCTCAGGGCAGGCGGTTCGCGATCGCGAGGTTCGCCGTGAGCTCTTCGGCAGTCTGCCGCACCACATACGCCGGGCGGTCGCGCTCGACCCTCCAGGACTCACTGAGCGGACCCACGTTGACGGTGTCGAAGCCGGCCTCGTCGTAGAAGCGCGTCACGAAGGCCACGGCTTCCACGTCATCGCCGGCCGTGGCCAGCGCGCGACGGTCGGGGGTGCCGGCCGGCGTTCCGTCGGACGTGATCTCCGAGGCGAAGATGTGGTTGAACGCCTTCGCGATCTTCGCGCCGGGGAGCGCACGCTGCACCAGCTCCGACGTCGTGGTCTCCCCCTTGTCGAGGGCTTCGATGTGTCCGTCCCGCTCGAAGTAGTAGTTGTTGGTGTCGAGGACGATCTTGCCCGCGAGCTGCTCGGCCGGGAGCTGGTCGATCGCGCCGAGGGGCACAGTGACGACGGCCACGTCTGCGGCAGCGGCCGCGTCCTGCGCCGTCGCGGCCCGAGCCCTGGGCCCGAGCTCGGCGACCAGGTCGGCGAGTGTCTCCGGTCCACGCGAGTTGGCGATCACCACGTCGTAGCCGTTCGCGACCGCGACGCGCGCGACCTGGCTGCCGATGTGTCCTGCACCGATGATTCCGAGAGTTGTCATGTTGGCCCCAACGCCTCGCGCTCAGGGCTATTCCCGTCGAGTGCTCGCGTGACCGTGGCTCAGACCTCGCGCAGCAGGCTCTCCTCGGTGCGGCGGTAGCCGAGCTGCTCATACAGGTCGACGGCCCCCGTGTTGAAGCCGAAGACATGCAGCCCGATCGAGTCCGCGCCGAGCCTGCGGGCTTCTCTCTCGGCGGCGTGCATCAACGCGCGTCCGTATCCCTTCCGGCGCTGATCCGCGGCCACCTCGATGTCGAGGATGAACGCCTGCGGACGACCGTCACGCCGCCGCATCCCGAACCACAGGATGCCGACCTCGGTTCCGTCGACAGCAGCGGTGAAGAATTCCTGTCCTTCGGTATCGAGCCCGTCGGGAAGCTCCTCGACCATCTGGCGATGCGACTCGGCGATCGCCTCCTCGGACGTGTAGCGCCCCGACGCGACGAGGTCGTGCGCGAACCCTTCCTCTGACGCTGCCGCGAAGCGGGGGAAGCGTTCCGCGGTCATCGGCGACACCTCGACGCGGGAAGCGGGGTCGCGCACCGGAAGCGGTTCGAGCACCATCTGGATCGAGGCCACCTCGAATCCGCCCTGTTCGGCGAATACCCGTCCGGCCGTGTCCTGCGGAAAGAGCTGCGCCCCGATCTGGGTGGCGCCCATGTCGCACGCGATCGGGAGCAGGAGCGCGAGCAGCCCTTCGTTCTGGGCATCGCTCAGCGTCTCGGCACCGCCGAGGTCGACGTCGAGGTCGAGGTCGAGGTCGAGGTCGAGCAGGAGCATCTTCTGTCCACTCAGGGCCAGCACGAGTGTTCCGAGTTCGCCGTCCGCATCGTCGACGATGCGCATGACCCGCGTCGTCGAGGTCGCACCGCCCTCCGGGAACAGGTCGCCGAACACCTGCTCGACGTGCCCGACAGCGTCCGCGCCAAGGCGTCGCCCCGACTCCCTGTTCCGGTCGATCAGGCGCTGCCGTGCGGTTGTCGCCCACGCCTCGAAGCGGGTGGAGGGGAGGGGCGTCAGGTGCAGGGACATGCGTCCATCCTGCACCTCAGCTGCGCGTGAGCGCGTCTTCCGCGGCGACCCAGGCGAGCATGGCGCACTTGACGCGCGCGACGTACTTCGACACCCCACCGAGGGCAGCGGCATCACCGAGGAGCTCTTCATCCGGTTCGATCGTGCCGCGGGATCGCATCGCCTCGCGGAAGGCCGCGATGCGCACCTCGAGGTCTTCGACGCTGAGTCCTTCCGCGAGCTCCGCCAGCAGAGAGGCCGATGCCTGCGAGATCGCGCAGCCGTGCCCCTCCCAGGCGATCGCCTCGACGCTGCCGTCGACATCGCGGTGCACCTGCAGGGTGATCTCGTCACCGCAGGTCGGGTTCAACTGGTGGGACTGCGCGGGGATCTCGTCGCGGAGTCCATAGCCGTGCGGCGTGCGCGAGTGGTCCAGGATCAGCTCCTGGTACAGGTTCTGCAGGTCGCTCATGCGCCCCTCCGGAAGAAGTCGATCGCTCCGGCGACGCCCTCGATCACGGCGTCCACCTCGGCCTCGGTCGTGTACAGGTAGGTGCTCGCCCTGGTGGAGGAGGTCACACCCAGGCGGCGGTGCAGCGGTTGCGCGCAATGGTGGCCGACGCGAACGGCGATGCCGCGGTCGTCGAGGAACTGACCCACGTCGTGCGAGTGGATGCCCTCGACGTCGAAGCTCGCGAGGCCGACGCGGGGCAGGTCGATACCGGCGCCGAGCACACGCACGCCGTCGATCGCGCTCAGCCCGTCGACGAGACGGCGGCCGAACGCGGCCTCGTGCGCGGCGATGCGCGGCATCCCCACCTCGGTCAGGTATCCCACGGCCGCGGCGAGCGCGATCGCCTGCGAGACGCGCTGCGTTCCCGCTTCGAAGCGCTGGGGCGGCGGCAGGTATTCGGCCTCGGTCGTGGTCACCGTGGTGATCATCGAACCGCCCGTCAGGAACGGGGGCATCGCTGACAGCACCTCGCGCCGACCGTAGAGGGCGCCGATGCCGGTCGGTCCGAGCATCTTGTGACCGGACAGCACGGCGAAGTCGACCCCGAGGGCACGCACGTCGAGCGGGAGGTGGGGTGCCGACTGGCAGGCGTCGAGCAGCGTCAGTGCGCCGACCTCGCGCGCGAGCGAGACGAGCTGATCGACGGGGTTGACGACACCGAGCACATTGGAGACATGGGTGAACGCGACGAGCTTCGTACGGGCGGTGATCAGCTCCGCCGCGACGTCGAGCCGCAGGCCCCCGTGGTCGTCGAGGGGTATGACCTTCAGCGTCGCGCCGGTGCGCGCCGCCAGCTCCTGCCACGGGATGAGGTTCGCGTGGTGCTCCATCTCTGTGGTCACGATCTCGTCGCCTTCGCGGAGACGGAGCCCCTCGGCGGCCGCTCCCCCGCGCCCGAGCGACGCGTTCGACAGCGAGTACGCGACGAGGTTGATCGCCTCGGTCGCGTTCGAGGTCCAGACGATCTCGTCGTCGGCGGCGCCCACGAATCGGGCGACGGCGGCGCGCGCGTCTTCGAAGAGCTCGGTCGCCTCGGCGGCGAGCGTGTGCGCGCCACGGTGCACCGCGGAGTTCATGGAGGTCGCGAAGTCACGCTCGGCGTCGAGCACCGCGGTCGGGCGCTGCGACGTCGCCCCCGAGTCGAGATACACGAGCGGATGCCCGTGCACCTGCGCTCCCAGGATCGGGAAGTCCCCGCGGATGCGCCGCACCTCGGCCTCGTTCAAGGGGGCGATCAGGTCGACACCGGGAGAAACGCTCATCGTTCCAGTTTCCCACCTGTGAGCAGGGGGTGGGCGCAGGCGTCAGCGCCCGTCGAGCGTCTTCGCGTCGGCGGCCTCGTCGTAGCGGTCCTGCGCATCGCGGACATCCTCCACGTGCGACTCCGCCCAGACCTGCAGCGCCTGGAGCGGCTCGTGCAGGGTCCGCCCGAGCGGGGTGAGTCGGTACCGGGGATGACCGTCGTCACCGACCGCCCGCTCGAGCATCCCATCGCGTTCGAGGGCGCGGAGTGTGTCGACGAGCACCTTCTTCGTGATCCCGTCCATCCGGCTGTGCAGCTCGCCGAAGCGCAGCGGCTGCTCGTGCAGGAGGACGACGATCATCGCGGTCCACTTGTTCGCGATGCGGGCGAGGGACGCGCGCGACGGGCAACTGGCGGAGAACACCGTCCATGTGCGCGACATCCGCCGCTCCTTCCCCGGTGACGTTGAAGTAACCGCGTCCCGGTCGAGACGCTGGATGCTCCACAGTACCGACCCATCCAGGAGGAGCATCATGTCGGCAATCGACGTCGTAGGACAGTATGGTGCGGCCATGGCCGCCGGAGACATGGAGGCGCTGGCCGCGACCTTCCACGCGGACGCCGTCTGGCACCAGCCCGGAGAGAGCCAGGTCTCGGGGGACCATGTCGGTCCCGACGCGATCCTCGCGCACCTCGGCCGGTTCATGCAACTGAGCGGCGGAACCTTCGCCCTCGAGACCGAATCGGCGACCGAGAGCGGCGCACTCGTCTCAGCGACCGTGCGCTTCCGTGCCCAGCGCGAAGGGCGCGACGACCTCGACCAGCACGGCGTCGACGTCTTCCGCGTCGCCGATGACCGCATCGTCGAGGTCTGGTTGATCAGCGAGGACCAGGACGCGGAGGACCGCTTCTGGGGCACCGTCTGATCGAGGGCACCGGATCCGGCAGCACCGTCTCCGGCAGCACCTGATCCGGCAGCGCCGGGTGGCCGGGCCTCGACCGCCCGGCGCCCGCGCCTCTAGGCTCATCCCATGATCGCCCCGGACACGCTGCTCGCCTTCGTCGTCGCCGCGTTCGTCATGGTCGTGATTCCCGGGCCGACGGTGCTGTTCACGATCGGCCGGGCCATGGTGCTGGGGCGCTGGGGCGGGTTCCTCAGCATCCTCGGCACGGCCGTCGGGTCGATCGTCCTCGTCGTGGCCGTCGCGCTCGGCGTCGGCACCGTGATCGCACAGTCGATCGTGCTGTTCACGATCGTCAAGGTGCTCGGCGCCGGTTACCTGATCTTCCTCGGCATCCAGGCGATCAGGCACCGGAAGGATGCGGCGCGGGCCATGTTCTCGGCGCCGGCACGGCGCTCGGGTTGGCGACTCCTCAGCGAAGGCTTCGTCGTCGGCGTGACCAACCCGAAGTCCATCGCCTTCTTCCTCGCGATCCTGCCCCAGTTCGTCGATCTGCATGCCGGTTCCGTCCCCGCGCAGCTCTTCCTGCTCGGGGCGATCGTCGTCACCATCGGTGTGACGTGCGACGCGGTGTGGGTGCTCCTCGCGAGTGCCGCCCGCGACTGGTTCGGTCGCTCCCCACGACGCATCGAGGCGATGGGCGCGACAGGCGGCGGACTGATGATCGCTCTCGGAGCGTTCCTTCTGGTGTGGAGCGAGAAGCCCGCGACCGCCTGAGTGCGGCCTGAACGCTCACACGTGCCTGGAGGTCACATGCGAGCGAAGCGGGCCCGAGCGATGCAGAAGACGCCGTAGACCGCGAAGCCTGCGCCGACCAACCCCAGGACGAGTCCTCCCAGGGGCAGCTCGAGCAGGCTGTGCAGAGCAGCGTCGAGCCCTGCGCCCTTCTCCGGGTCCTGTGTCACGGCGGCGACCACGAACAGCACCCCGGTCACGGCCACCGCGATGCCCTTGCCGAAGTAGCCGATCACTCCCAGCGTCACGATGCCCCCGCGAGCGACCCCCGATGGCAGGTCGAGCAGCTTCTCGAAGCCGCGGGTGAAACCGCCGACGACGAACCCGACCCCCACCCCGACGACCGAGAGCCCCACGACGACCAGCAGGGCCACGCCGCCCGGCGCCGAGAGCAGCACCGCGCTCAAGGTCTTCGAGGCCGTCTCCGAGTCGGCGTTGCCACCCACCGCGTAGATCAGGGCCATGCCTCCGACGACGAGGTACGCGGCGGCGATGCCGAAGAGCTTGACGCGCTGACCCCACTTCTTCGTCTCGGCCGGGTCGGCGGCGAGGAAGGCACTGGCGATCTGCCATACGGCAAGCGCGATCAGCCCGGCGGCCACGAGTACGAGCAGCAGGCCTCCGATCGGGCTCTGGCGGATCTGCTCCATCGCTCCGTCCTGGTCGGCGTCGCCGGAGGCGCCCGCCGCGATGGAGATCGCCACCGAGCCGATGATGACGTGGATGAGGCCCAGGACGACGAAACCGGCACGGGCGATCCGTCGGAACGTCGACGACCTCTTGGCGACGCGTGCCGCATTCTTGACCGTGCTCATCGTTGAAGCGTATCCGTCGCACCGGAAGCCGAGGAGGGGCTTGCTTTCCCGGTATCCACCGCTCAGGCGCGCGGCATGACCGGCTGCCGGAGGATCGTGCGCAGCTTCGCCGGATCGACGCGACGCAAATCGCTCAGGTAGATCTCGTGATGGAGTCCTCGCATCTGCAGCCCATTCTCGGGGATGAAACGGTGATGCATATCGTCGAGCACCGGCCCTTCGTCGTCGAACGGGCCCACATGCAGCGTCTGCACGCAGGTGGCCTCGTCGAGCGTCTCCAACCGCACGGACTCCAGTGCCGGAATCGACTCCTTCTTCTTCGCCGCCTTCTTCGCGACGGCTTCCACCGCAGCCGCGCACATCGCCCCGGTGATGTGGTCGCCGACCATGATCATCATCGTCCACATCCACGCCGACTTGTCGCGGCGCGAGGTGAACGACTCCATGTCCGGTGCATGCCAGAGTCCTTCGAGCGGCATCACCACCGTGTCGACGCCGAGCTCGTTCCGACTCGCGAACTTCAGCGCATAGGCCACCGGGAACAGGGCAGACACGGCCTCCCTGTACGCGGGTGCGGTGTTCGGGTCGCCTGCCCCGTCGATCATCAGATACTGCAGGGGCGGCACCTCGACGATGCGGAACTCTCCCCTCTTCGCGCGATACGCGTCGAGCGTCTTCTTGGGATCGATCGCCGCCATGACGTGCCCTCCTTGATCGTGCGCCCAGTGTCGCACGGGCGTCGGACACGGTGCGGCGAGGCGAGGGCGGGTGGTGCGCGGACGCCCGCCCGCCCTCGGGCCTGCGTCAGCCGTGCTCGACCGGAAGCCAGAGCTCGCACGACGCGGAGTCACCCCGGAACTCGAGGTAGCGCACGATCGAGGGACCGGGACGAAGCCTCCAGGGGTTCGACGGGAACCACTCGGTCGCTGTGGCGGCCCACAGATCCTGCAGCGTCTCGGGGAACGGGCCCTGGGCCGCGAAGACCGCCCAGGAACCGGCTTCGAGGGGAAGGGAGTCGAGGTCGTCCGGAACGGGAGTAGTGCTCTGCAGGGCGACGCCGTGCAGATACGTGAGCAGCGTGCCCTCCGGTGCGTCCGGTTCGATATCGGCCGTGACGGCCAGGATCCCCGACGGCTCGGCGTCGCCGAGACCCTTGAGGCGCGCGTGTTCCTCGGACGGGATCGCGGCGATGTGCTCCTGGATGTGCGGATTGACGCCCTCGTGGATCAACGGGACCTCGGCGGCATGACCGGCGAGGACGAACGCGGGCCGGGTGGTGATGGTGACGTCCATGGGGATTCTCCCTTCGACGCTCAGGCGGAACCGGAGCGTGGGTTGAGTGCGGAGAGGACCCCCGTCACGGCGCGCATCGGCCGGGCTGATGCCGTGCACAGCCCGGAACGCGCGTCCGAATGCCTCGACCGACCCGTACCCGTGGCGCACGGCCACGTCGAGCAGACTCGCGGCACCCGCAGCGAGCTCCGCCCCGGCGAGGGTCATCCGACGACGACGCACGTATTCCGAGAACGGCATGCCCGCGAGTGCCGAGAACATCCGGCGCAGGTGATACTCGGTGGTCCCGTGCTCATGCGAGAACGAGGCCACGTCGATCTCCTGACCCGGGTCTCCCGCGTCGACCATGTCGATCAAGGCGTTCAGCGTGCCGATCATGAGGTCCTCCTTTCCTCACCATCGTCACCGTCGCGCACCCCTCGCGACCCGACTTCTGCGGTCCGATGCGATCAGTGCCCGTACTCGATCGGCGCCAGAGTTCGATCGACGTCAGCGCTCGATCGACGTCAGAGTTCGACGGGCGGCGCCGGTTCGGTCTCCGATTCCTCGGGATGACGCGCCAGGTTGACGATCCCGGCGATCAGGCCACCCCACACCGTGACCATGGCGACGATCATCATGACGATCGCGATCGGAGTCATGCGCCGGCTCCCTTCGTCGTGCCGACTGCCGGTATCGCCGAGGTCTCGGTATCCGGTTCGTAGTGCTCCTCGGAGAGGAACTCGTCGTACTCGGGGTCGTCCTTCGCATGCGAGCGCGTGCTCCAGGGCAGCGCCGACAGGATCAGCGCCAGGACGACCAGGGCGATGACCATCCCCCAGCCGAAGATGGCGAGGAACCAGGCGGGATAGCCGCTGTACGGTTCGGAGGTCTTCGCGATGAGCTCGCTGACGAAGAGGTATCCGAGAACGACCGGCGCGAGAACCCCGACGAGCACCTTCCAGACGGTGCCCACCCGGAAACTCGAACGCCGATTGAGGTGCTCGACCAGCACCGGCAGCTTGTGCAGCAGCCAGGCCACGATGATCACCGCCACCAGCGCGACCGCCATGATGCCAAAGGAGTTGACGAAGGCATCGGCCGTGTCGAGCACCGACAGGGCCGTGGTCGTCGAGAAGAGCGCCATCGAGATGATCGCCAACGGGATCGCGACCGTGAGGGTCGTGCGCACGCGCGCCCATCCCAGCTTGTCCTGCAGTGCGGCCACGATCACCTCGAGGATCGAGATGAGGGAGGTGACGCCGGCGAACACCAGGGCTCCGAAGAACAGCACACCGATGATCGACCCTCCCGTGGCCTGCGAGACGATCGTGGGGAAGGCGATGAAGGCGAGGCCGATTCCGGAGGACGCGACACCGGCCACCTCCGTTCCCTGCGCCTGCGCCATGAATCCCAGCGCCGCGAAGACGCCGATGCCGGCGAGGATCTCGAAACCGGAGTTGGCGAAGGCCACCACGAGCCCGGAACCGGTCAGATCGGTCTTCCGCTTCAGGTAGGACGAGTAGGTCACCATGATGCCGAAGGCGACGGAGAGCGAGAAGAAGATGTGTCCGTAGGCGGATGCCCAGACGCCGGGGTCGGCCAGTGCCTCCCAGTTCGGGGTGAAGAAGGCGTTGAGGCCGTCCATGGCTCCTGGGAGGAACAGGGACTGCACCACGAGGATCGCGAACATCACGGTGAGCAGCGGCATCAGGATCATGTTCGCCCGGCCGATGCCGCGCTTGACGCCCAGCGCCATGATGACGATCACGATCAGCCAGACCACGACGAGCGGGATGCCGACCTGCGGGACGAAATCGGTCGATACACCGACCTCGGCGACGTCCGCCGATCGCAGGAAGTCGATGAAGAAGAAGTCGTTCTCGTTGCCCGCGCCCCAGGTGAGCTGGGCCGAGAACCACGTGTACATCGCCGCCCAGGCGATGATCACCGCGTAGTAGACCGCGATCACGACGCAGATGAGCACCTGCCACCAGCCGAGAGGCTCGGCCGCACGGTGCATGCGACGGAACGCCAGCGGCGCCGACCCACGGAATCGGTGACCGATCGCGTAGTCGAAGAACAGCAGCGGGATACCGGCCGTGAGCAGAGCACACAGGTACGGGATCAGGAAGGCTCCGCCACCGCCCTCGTAGGCGACGTAGGGGAACCGCCAGATGTTCCCGAGGCCGACCGCGGAGCCGATCGCCGAGAGGATGAACACATTGCGCGAGCCGAAGGCTTCACGTTTGTGGGTCTGCGTCGCTGCGGTGGCCATGCGGACGAGGCTACCTGAGGGTCGAGCCGAACGTCGGGTCGGACACAGACACGAGCCGATCCCGCCGCTTCAGTCCAACGCATCCGCCAGCCCGGCCAGGGTGGAGAAGCGACCGTCGAAGGCGTCGGTCTCCGCGGGCGGATCACCCACCGGACGCGGCACGTACGCGGTCCTCATCCCTGCATCTCCGGCGCCTCTGAGGTCCCAGGCGTGAGCGGCGACCATGAGCACTCTCTCCGGGTCGCCCCCTGCCACCTCCACCGCGAGCCGGTAGACCCGCGGTGAGGGCTTATAGGCCTCGACGGCATCCGCGGAGAGCGCCCCGTGCCATCGCAGTCCGGCGTGCTCCCCGAGCGCGCGCAGCGACTCCGGGTTCGCATTCGACAGCCCGAGAACATGGAAGCGGGCCGCAAGCCGCGCGACGCCCTCGCACGAATCCGGCCAGGCGGGAAGACGCCTCGTCGCGGTGGCAAGGCGATCGATGGTCCCGGTATCCGTGATCCCCGCGGTCTGCGCCACCCGAGTCGCCGCCTCGCGATCAAGGATTCCGGAGTCGACATAGTCGCGCTCACCCCGTGCGATCCGACGCTGCTCCCCTTCGATATGACGTTGCCAGACGCCGAGAAGCTCATCGGAATCACGGGGGGAGCCGCCCGCCTCCTCGATGGCGATACGGAGCCCTCCGGGCTCATCGACCAGGGTGCCCAGCACGTCGAAGACGATCGTGGTGATGTCGCGCAGCATGGTTCGAGTCTGCCCCGACGCGGGAGCGCAGGGGCCGGGAACGAGAAAACCCCCGCCTGAGCGGGGGGTTCTTCTGCGGAGACGAGGGGATTTGAACCCCTGGTCCCCGTGAGGGGACTCCACCTTAGCAGGGTGGTGCACTCGGCCGGACTATGCGACGTCTCCAGGCATCCGACCCGAAAGCACGGATGCACCTAGCCATCATAACGGGTCGGACGAGCGGTGACGAACCGGCACCCCCCGAACTCGCTTCCGACCGACGCGCACGCGGGCTGAGCGGGGATGCGCACTCGCGCTGGGATACTTGCCGCACATCGTGGGCACCCGACGTCCACCGCGCGGAAGAGGACCGATCATGCCCCGCACCGACACCGTGAACGCGGAGAACGCCCACACCCCCTCGCATCGCGAGCGGGACGGCCAGGCGCGCGGTTACGCGATCATCCTCGGTCTGCTCATCGTCTCGTACGGCTTCTGCGCGGCGCAGCCCAGCACCGACCCGAGCCCCTGGGCCTTCCTCGCCATGCTGGCGACGGTGGCGATGGTGTTCTACGTGACCCGTGCACGACATCTCGTGCAGCGTGTGTGGTGGGTGGTGCTCTCGGTCGCCGGTGCCGCCGCCGTCATCGCCGCGCTCTTCGGCGTCGACGGCCCGGTGCTCGCGATCCCGCTGTCGGCCGCTTCGATGCTCGCTCTGCTGGTCGCTCCGTGGGCCATCATCGCGCATCAGGTCAACCGGCGGGGCCTCGACCTGGAGGCGCTGCTGGCGGCGATCACGGCCTACATCCTGGTCGGGATGTTCTTCGCCTTCGTCTACAACCTGATCTCGCAGATCTCCCCCACCCCGATGTTCGGCGAGGAGAGCCTCGACTCGCTCGGCAACCAGCTGTTCTTCTCGTTCACCGCACTGACCACGACCGGATACGGCAATCTGGTCCCCGTCGGCACCACCGGACAGGGGATCGCCATCGCCGAGGGCATCACCGGGCAGCTGTTCCTGATCACGGCGGTCGCACGGATCATGCGCGGCGCGAGTGCGAAAGGCAGATCGAGCACGCCCGCCTGAGTGCCTTCCGGCGTGCCCGCCGCCCGCCGCCCTCATCCGGAAGGGGTGACGCCCGCACGGGGATCGCCCCGTCGGATGCCACGATGAACAGGCTCGAAGGAGTCACCATGAAGAGATGGGGCGTCATCGCCGTCCTCGGCTCCGCGCAGTTCGTGATGGTGCTGGACGGCACCGTGATGAACGTGTCGATATCGACGGTGGTGTCCGACCTCGACACCACCGTCGCCGCGATGCAGGGCGCCATCACGTTCTACACCCTCACGATGGCGGCGTTCATGCTGCTCGGGGCGAGGCTGGGTGACGTGTGGGGCCGCCGCAGGGCGTTCGTCATCGGATCGTGCATCTACGCCGTGGGGTCGCTGATCACGGCGGTGAGTCCGAACGTGCAGTTCCTGTTCCTCGGCTGGTCGGTCGTCGAAGGCCTGGGTGCCGTGCTCGTCATCCCGGCGATCGCCGCCCTCGTCGCCGACAACTACCGCGGCCGTGAGCGCATCACGGCGTTCGCGATCATCGGCGCCGTCTCCGGGGCCGCCGTCGCGGCTGGACCACTGATCGGCGGATTCGTCACGACCTACTTCGACTGGCGCTACGTGTTCGCCGCCGAGGTGCTCATCATGGTCGGCGTGGTGCTGTGCGCCCGGATCGTCACCGACCCGACGCCACGGCAGAGCGTGCGCATCGACGTCCTCAGCGTCGCGCTCTCGTCGGTCGGGCTGGTCGCGGTGGTGTTCGGGATGCTGCAGAGCAAGACGTGGGGGTGGGTGCTGCCGCTGAACCCGCCCACGATCGGCGGCGTCGTGGTCGCCCCTCTCGGCATCTCTCCCGCCGCCTGGTTCATCGTGCTCGGCGTCGTGCTCCTGGCCCTGTTCTTCTCGCGTCAGCGCCTGCTCGAACGCCTCGGCCGGTCGCCGCTCATCCACGTGGGGATGTTCTCGATCACCTCGCTCCGCAGCGGACTCACCGTCCTCGGGGCGCAGTACACCGTGACCGCAGGGCTCTTCTTCATGGTGCCGGTGTATCTGCAGATGACCCTCGGCCTCGATGCCCTGGAGACCGGGATCCGGATCTTCCCCCTCTCCATCGCTCTCGTGCTGTTCTCGATCGTGGGCACCCGACTCTCGCGCCTCTTGTCTCCGCGGACGATCGTGCGCATCGGACAGCTGACACTGGTCGTCAGCGCCCTCATCCTTCTCGGCTCCGCCACCAGCGACCTGCGCAGCGGCTTCTTCGCGACCGGGATGTTCCTCGCCGGAGCGGCCCTCGGACTCCTCGCCTCGCAGCTCGGGAACGTGAACATGTCGAGCGTGACCGAGAAGGAGACGAGCGAGGTCGGCGGGCTTCAAGGAGTGTTCCAGAACCTCGGCTCGTCGCTCGGAACGGCCCTGATCGGCTCGATCCTCATCGGTGCGCTGTCGACCTCGTTCGCCTCGGGAGTCGCGGCGAGCGACCTGCCCGAGACCACCCAGGCGACCGTGGCGAGCGCCACGCAGCACGGAGTCACCATCGTGCCCGCGGCCGACGTCGCCGCCATCGCGGAGAAGGCCGGGCTGGACGATGCCGACGCCGACACTCTCGCCACGGTCTACCGCGATTCGCAGCTGTCGTCGCTGCGCATCGCGTTCTTCGGGCTCATCCTCATCAGTCTGCTGTCGCTCTTCTTCTCGAAGGGGATACCCCACGCGAACGCCGTCCGCAGACGGCACGGCCAGGAGACGGCTGATCAGGAGGCCGGCTGACCAGGAGGCCGGCTGACCAGCGCGGACCCGGCGGAGACGCCGGTCCGAACGGCGCCATCGCCATCGCCATCGGGATCGGCGAGGATGAGGACCATGACGACCGTCTCCGCACCCCGCATCGAGCACCACCGGGAACCGTTCGGCATCGGCGAGAGCGCACCACGCCTGAGTTGGACCACCACGGATGCACCTGCCGGCTGGCGCCAGGAGCGCTACGCCGTCACGGTGGTGCGCGACGACGCCGAGGAGACCGTCGAGGTCACGTCCGCCGAGCAGGTCCTGGTTCCCTGGCCGACTCGTGCGCTCGACTCCCGCGAGCGGGTGGGTGTGCGCGTGGCGGTGCAGGGTGCGGACGGCCGCTGGTCGGCCGAGAGCCCGCAGACCTGGGTGGAAGCCGGCCTCCTCCACCCCGACGACTGGTCGGCGCGGCCGGTCGGGCTCGACCTCGATGAGGACCCGGAGAGCGACGCCCGCCGCGCCACCCTGGTGCGGCGGAGCTTCCGGCTCGACGGGGAGATCTCCCGCGCCCGGCTCTACGCCACCGCGCACGGGCTGTACGAACCCGAGATCAACGGCGGGCGCGTCGGCTCCGACACGCTGTCGCCGGGGTGGACGGTCTATCGCGAACGGCTGCGGTACTACACCTACGACGTGACCGCCCTGCTCGTCGACGGAGAGAACGCGCTCGGCGCCTGGCTCGGCGACGGCTGGTACCGCGGACGTCTCGGCTGGCGCGGCGGGTACCGCAACGTGTTCGGAAGCGATCTCTCGTTCCTCGGCCAGCTGGAGATCACCTATGTCGACGGACGACGCGAGACGATCGTGACCGACGACTCATGGAAGGGCGCACTCTCCCCCATCCTCCGCTCCGGCATCTACGACGGGGAGGACTACGACGCGCGCGAGGAGCTCTCGGAGTGGACGACCGCCGCCTTCGATGACGCGCAGTGGCTGCCTGTCGCGGTGCGCGATCGCGATCCGCGCACCCTGGTCGCACCGACGGCGCCACCTGTCAGGGTGACCGAGGAGATCGCCCCCGTCGCCGTGCTCACGTCACCCGGCGGCGCCCACATCCTCGACTTCGGGCAGAACCTCGTGGGAAGGGTGCGCATCAGCGTGACCGGTCCGCGCGGCACGACCGTCACGCTGCGCACTGCGGAGGTTCTGCAGGAGGGGGAGATCTACACGCGGCCGCTGCGCAGCGCACGCTCCAGCGACTCCTACACACTCGCCGGACGCACCGGCGGCGAGGAATGGGAGCCGCGGTTCACATTCCACGGCTTCCGATACGCCGAGGTCTCCGGCTGGCCGGGCGACCTCGATGCGGATGTCGCGGCCGGCGCTCTGATCGCCCGTGTGCTGCACACCGACCTCGAGCGCACCGGGTGGTTCACCTGCTCCGATCCCCTGGTCGAGCAGTTGCACCGCAACGTGGTCTGGGGCATGCGCGGCAACTTCGTCGACATCCCCACCGACTGCCCGCAGCGTGATGAGCGCGTGGGGTGGACGGGCGACGTGCAGGTGTTCGGCCCGACCGCGTCGACGCTGTTCGACGTCTCGGGGATGCTGTCGGGATGGCTCCGTGACGTGGAGGCCGACCAGCTGCCCGACGGCACGGTCCCGTGGTTCGTGCCCGTGATCCCGTCGCACAGGGTGTGGTCTCCGATCCGCGCCGGCGCCGCCTGGGGAGATGTGGCGACGCTGCTGCCGTGGACCCTGTACCAGCGCTTCGGAGACGAGGGCGTTCTGGCGACGCAGTTCGAGAGCGCACGCCGATGGGTCGACAAGGTGGAATCACTGGCCGGACCCGACCGCCTGTGGAACGAGGGGTTCCAGCTCGGCGACTGGCTCGATCCCGCGGCGCCCCCGCAGGATCCGGGCGATGCCCGCACCGATCGGTATCTCGTCGCCACGGCGTACTTCGCCCGGTCGGCGCGAGCGGTCGCCGATATGGCTCGTGTGCTCGGACGCTCCGCCGACGCGGATCGTTACGGCACGCTCGCCACCGAGGTCGCTGCCGCTTTCCGGGGTGCGTATGTGAAACCCGACGGCACGATGACTTCCGACGCCCAGACTGCGTACGCCCTGGCCATCGTCTTCGACCTGCTCGCCGACGAGACGCAGCGTGCGATCGCGGGGGCACGCCTCGCCGCGCTCGTGCATGCCGCGGACAACCGCATCGCGACCGGCTTCGTGGGCACGCCGCTCGTCTGCGACGCGCTCACCCTGACCGGCCACGCGGATGCCGCCTACGACCTTCTTCTCGAGCAGGGCTGCCCGTCCTGGCTGTACCAGGTCGTGCAGGGCGCGACCACGGTCTGGGAGCGGTGGGATGCGATGCTCCCCGACGGCACCGTGAACCCCGGGACCATGACCTCGTTCAATCACTACGCGCTGGGAGCGGTCGCGGACTGGTTGCACCGCAGCGTCGCCGGGCTCGCACCCGCGGAGCCCGGATACCGCCGCATCCGCTTCGCACCGCGTCCCGGTGGCGGGCTCACCCATGCCTCGGCGATGCAGCGCACGCCCTACGGTGACGCCTCGATCGCGTGGCGCGTCGACGAGGGCGAGCTGCATGTCGACCTCGTGGTCCCGGTCGGCGCGACGGCCGAGCTCGACCTGCCCGGCGCGGTCCGTGAGGAGCTCGGGCACGGCGCGCACGCGCGCGCCGTGCCCCTGCATTCCTGACGAGTCAGCCGGCGGCGGGACCGCCCGTGTTCGCTGCGGCGATCAGCTGCTCGATCTGCTCGAAGTCGACCGGGAGCCCCGGGAATCCGGCCAGACGTCCGATCGGGAAGGAGGCCATCATCTTCTGCATCGCCTCGTCGTTCGGCATCATCGACGCCGCAGCCGCGTCGCCGCCGAGTCCGCCCATCAGGCCGCCCAGCGCCTGCTGCACGAGGGGGCCGGCGACGGGGTGCGCGATCAGGTCGCCGATGGAGGAGTTCATGGTCAGTTCCTGGTGCACCTCGTCACCCGAGACCTCGACCGCCGCGGTCGAGCGGATGTCGCGACTGGAGGCGGCCACATCGACGGCATAGGCGCCGCCCTCGACCACCCAGCGGTCGACGCGGATGTCCCAGTAGGCGAGGTCTTCGCGCCGCACGACGAGCTCGACCGTGCGCGTCTCCCCGGCAGCGAGCGCGACCGAGGAGAAGGCCTTGAGCTCACGAGGTGCGCGCTGCACGATCGACGCGGCCGGGGCGACGTAGACCTGTACGACCTCGCGCCCGTCGCGGTCACCGGTGTTGGTGACGTCGACGCGCACGACGATGTCGCCGTCGGCACCGACATCGGCTGTCGCTCGACCGTATTCGAACGTCGTGTACGAGAGTCCGTGGCCGAACGGGAAGGTCACGTCGAGACCCTTCGCGTCGTACCAGCGGTAGCCGACCAGCAGACCCTCGCCGTAGCGCACGTGTCCGAACTCGCCGGGGAAATTGCCGAATGACGGGTTGTCCTCGAGCCGGACCGGCACGGTCTCGGTGAGCTTTCCCGAGGGGTTCACCGCACCGTAGAGCACGTCGGCCACCGCGCTGCCGCCGGCCTGACCGAGCAGCCAGCTCTCGACGATGGCCGGCACACGATCGGCGAAGGGCAGGGCCACCACGCCACCGTTGGACAGCACGACCACGACGCGGGGATTGACCTCGAGCACGGCGTCGAGCAGGGCGAGCTGCGGCGCCGGCAGGTCGATGTGATCGCGGTCGAAGCCTTCCGACTCCTCGGCAGCGGGGAGGCCGAGGAAGACCACGGCCACGTCTGCCGCCTCGGCGACACCGACGGCCTCTGCCCGCAGGTCGTCGGCAGTCCGACCGGATGTCGCGATGGCGCCGCCTTCGACGGCGAAGCCCGCAGCGTAGGAGACGTTCTCGCCGCCCACGGCACGCAGTTCATCGAGCGCCTTGTCGACGCGGGTGGGGTTGATCAGCGAAGACCCCGCGCCCTGGAACCGCGGCTCGGTCGCGAACGCGCCGATCACGGCGATCTTCTGGTCGACGGCGAGCGGGAGCAGGGCAGCCTCGTTCTTCAGCAGCACGATGGAACGACCGGCCGCCTCGCGGGCGAGTGCGTGGTGGGCATCGACATCGAGCGGGCCTGCCACGGCCGGGCGCTCCCCGGCCGTGCGCACGAGCTCGATGGCGCGGCCCGCGGCGGTGTCGAGCACGCTCTCCTCGAGCGTTCCCGCACGCACGGCGGCGACGAGCTGCGCATCCGTGCGCCCTCCCGACGCCGGCATCTCCAGGTCGAGGCCTGCAGCGACGCCGGCGACGCGGTCATTGACGGCGCCCCAGTCCGACACGACGAGACCGTCGAAGCCCCAGTCGTCGCGCAGCACGCTGGTGAGCAGCCACGGGTCCTCCGAGGTCCAGACGCCGTTGAGCTTGTTGTACGAGCACATGACGGTCCACGGAGAGGCGTCCTTCACGACGCGTTCGAACCCGCGCAGGTAGATCTCACGCAGCGGGCGGGGATCGACGTCGGAGCTCGCACGCATGCGGTCGAACTCCTGGTTGTTCGCGGCGAAGTGCTTGAGCGAGGTGCCGACGCCCTTCGACTGGATACCGCGGACCGAGGCGGCGCCGAGGACGCCGGACACGATCGGGTCCTCCGAGAAGTACTCGAAGTTGCGGCCGCACAGCGGCGAGCGCTTGATGTTGATGCCGGGGCCGAGCACGACGGCGACGTTCTCGATCGCGGCTTCCACGCCGATCGCCGCGCCCACGCGCTCGATGATCTCCGGATCCCACGACGAGCCGATGCCGACGGCGGGTGGGAAGCAGGTGGCGGGGACGCTGCTCGCGAGACCGAGGTGGTCGGTGGCACCGGACTGCTTGCGCAGGCCGTGCGGACCGTCGGTCATCATCACCGACGGGATGCCCGCGCGGTCGATGGCCTTCGTGGTCCAGAAGTCCGCACCGCTGGTGAGCGACGCCTTCTCCTCGAGGGTGAGGTCGGAAGCCGAGATCTCGGTCATGGTGTTCCTTTCGCGGGCGACGTCGATGTCCTTGCGAAAACCATATGCCCTTCAGTATTAGATTTCAAACGGCATTCAGGATTAGGGTCGAAGCATGGCACGACGGGGTTCGTATGCGAAGGGCGTGGCGCGACGCGAGGAGATCCTCGAGAGCGCCCTCGACGTGATCGGACGCAAGGGTTACCAGAACGCGTCCCTCAAGGAGATCGCCGAAGTCGTCGGCGTCACCCCCGCTGCTCTCCTGCACTATTTCGGATCGAAGGAGGAGCTCTTCACCGAGGTGCTCCGCAAGCGCGACGAGCACGACGGCCTCGATCCCGCCGGGCTCAGCGACGCCGAGGCCAGAGCCGCGTTCATCGGCGTGATCCGCCACAACACCGAGGTCCCGGGTCTCGTCGCCCTGTTCTCACGCCTCTCCGTGGACGCCGCCGACCCGGAACACCCCGCCCACGACTACTTCCTGGATCGCAGCGCGCGCCTGCGCGACTCCATCGCCGACAACTTCGGCGCCGACGGCAGACGCTCCACTCTCGACCCGGACACGCTCGCGCGGGTGATCCAGGCGGCGTCCGACGGGCTCCAGCTGCAATGGATGATCGACCCGACCGTCGATATGCCCGGCATCATGGGTGCCCTGATCGACGCCCTGCATCCGCCAGTGCCGCCGACCGTCGACTAGCCCTTCACGGCACCCCCGAGTCCGGCCGAGCGCAGGAACACCGACTGGAAGATCAGGAACATCGCGATCGGGATCAGGGTCGCGATCGCCAGCGCCGCCAGGAACACGTCGAGCTCGGTCTGCGACTGCACGGCGGGGAGACGCACCGACAACGGTTGCACCGCAGGGTCGGGCAGCACGAGCATCGGCCACAGGTAGTCCTTCCACGCGGCGATGATCGCGAACACCGAGACCACGCCGAGGATCGGCTTCGACATCGGCAGCACGATCGACCAGAACAGCCGGAAAGGTCCGGCGCCATCGGTGCGCGCTGCCTCGAACACCTCCCGCGGGAGCGAATCGAAGAACCGCTTCACGAGCAGGATGTTGAACGCGTTCGCGCCCATCGGCAACCAGACCGCGAGGTAGTTGTTGAGCAGGCTCACGTCTCCGAGAAGCGGCGGATGCACGATCGTCAGGTAGAGCGGCACCAGCAGCACGATGCCCGGGATGAACAGCGTCGCCAGCACCAGGGCGTTCAGGATCGGCGCGTACTTCGGGCGCGGCACCGACAGCGCGTAGCCCCCGGTCGTCGCGATGAGCAGCTGCACGAACCAGGCGCCGAGGGCGATGATCACCGTGTTGAAGAAGTACTGGTCGATGTGGATGTCGTTCCACGCGGTCGACAGGTTCTCCCAATCCATGCCGTTCGGCCACAGGGCGAACGGCTGCTGCAGCGTGTCCTGGGTGGGGGTGATCGCCGACTTCGCGAGCCACAGGATCGGCCCGAGCCCGGCGACCACCAGTCCGACGGCGAGGAAGACATGCGTGAGCGACATCCCGATGCGGATGCCGGGCCGCCGACGTTCGGAGTCGGAGATGACGGTGCGGTCGCCGACGCGATCGGCGGCCTTCTCCGCCGCCTTCTCCGCGGCACGGGTCGAGAGGCGGGTGGTGAGGCTCACGTCGTGCTCCAACGGTCGGTCAGCTTGAAGTACAGCCAGGAGAGGAGGGCGAGGACGATCGCGAGCAGCACCGAGACGGCCGTGGCTTCGCCGTAATCGCCGCCCAGGCTGTTGCGGAAGGCCTTGTCGTAGATGTACAGCAGCACGGTCTTGGTTGCTCCGGCCGGTCCACCGCCGGTGAACAGGAACGGCTCGAGGAAGACCTGCGCGGTGGCGATCACCTGCAGGATCAGCATGATGAAGAGGATGGCGCGCAGCTGGGGCAGCGTGACGTGCCAGATCTTCTTCCAGATGCCGGCGCCGTCGACCTCCGCGGCGTCGTAGAGCTCGGGCGGTACACCCAGGAGCGCGGCGAGGTAGATGATGATCGACCCACCGGCGCCTGCCCACGTGGCCTCGAGCACGAGCGAGGGCATCGCCTGCACGGCGTCCTGGATCCACGGCTGTGGAGGGATGCCGACGAATCCGAGGACGGTGTTGAACACCCCCGAGGGGTCGGCGCTGTAGAAGAACTTCCACAGCAGCACCGCGACGACCGGCGGGATCACGACGGGCAGGTAGGCGAGCGCCGAGTAGATGCCCTTGCCGCGGCGCACCTCGCTCATCAGCACGGCCATCAGAAGCGGCAGCGGGAACCCGAAGAGCAGGGCGAGCACGGCGAACCACAGCGTGTTGATCACGGCGCGGCCGAGCTCGGGGTCACCGATCACGGCGAGGTAGTTGTCGAATCCGACCCACTCGGAGACGATCAGGTTCGTCTTCTGCAGGCTCATGATCACCGACTGCACGATCGGGGACCAGGAGAAGAACACGAACACGAACAGCATGGGGAGCACGAACAGGAGGTTCGCGAGCCCGCCGCCGCGGAACCAGGTGAGGGGCGAGCGGCGGCGGGAGGGGCGCACAGCGGGCGGCGGAGAGTCCTCCACCGCCGCCCGCTGCTCAGACAGCGTCATCGTCATGAAGCGTTACTCGTCGAGCTTCGCCTGCGCGTCGGTCTGCGCCTGGGCCAGGAGGGCATCGATGTCGGCGTTCTCGTCGGTCAGGACCTTCTGCACCACGGCGTCGAGGAGGGCATACACCTCCTGCGTCTTCACCTTCGGCTCACCCACCGGCGTCTGGTCCCAGATGCGGTCGCTGAACGGCGCCATCTGCTCGACCGGGACGTTGATGTAGTCGGCGATCCACACCTGCGACTCGTCGTACAGCTCACGGCTGAGCACCGGGAGCAGCGGGGTGCCCACCGCCTGGCCGGACTCGTTCAGGGTCTTCGCATCGAGCACCGCCGCGTCCTCGTCCATCAGCTTCTGCATGTAGTACCAGTCGATCCACGTGACCGCCGCCTCCTTCGTCGCGTCGTCGACCGTGGGGCTGATCACCGCGATGTCACCGCCGCCGAGCGTGCCGGGGTCGTCGCCTTCCATGGGCACGACGGTCATGCCGTAGATGTCCGAATCCATGCCGAAGTCGCGCACGAGGGCGGTGTAGATGTCGGAACCCGACGTGTACATTCCGATGTTGCCGGCGGCGAACTCCTGGTTGATCGTTCCCCAGTCGAGGTCGACCTTCGATCCGAACGAGCCGTCCTCCCACTTCACGTCGTGCAGGAACTGCAGCGACGCCTTCGTCGCATCGTTGTCGATCGTCGACTCGGCCGTGCCATCCCCGTTGTCGGTCTGGGTGCGCCCGCCGCGGGCGACGGTCTGCGAGGTGAGCTGCCACCCGCCGGTGTTGTTGATGGCCATCTGCGCGTACCCGGCCTTGCCCGTGGCATCCGTGATCTTCCTGGCGGCCTCGCGGATCTCGTCCCACGTCTCCGGCGGGTTGTCGGGGTCGAGCCCGGCCTGCTCGAACAGGTCGCGGTTGTAGTGCAGCGCGGCGGCGTACGCCTGGCGCGGGAAGCCGTAGATCTTGCCGTCGGCGCCGGTGACACCGTCGAGGATGATCGGGTTGAACTTGTCGGTGTAGCCGAGCTTCTCGATCGCGTCGGTCACGTCCATCAGCTGCCCGTTCTCGAGCAGCGTCTTGGAGTCGGTGAACGGCACTGTGAAGACGTCGGGCAGGCTTCCGCCGGCGAGCTGCACGGCGAAGGTCGGGCCTTCCCACTCGTACTCGACGCCGATGATGTCGATGTCGGGGTGTTCCTTCTCGAACTGCTTCTCCTGAGCGGCGAACGCATCGTAGGCGGCAGCGTCCGCTCCCGGGGGGAACGTCGCGACACGCAGCTCGAGGCGTCCGTCGCCGCTGTCGCCGTCGCCGCTGGACGTGCAGCCGGCGAGCGCGCCGACTGTCGCGAGCACGGCGATGCCGGCGACCATGGCCTTCGTTGATGACTTCATTGTCTGTCCTTCCATGTGGTGCTGATCGGGTGGTGCAGGGCTACTTCGGCGCTCGGTGCGAGTGCGCGGGAACGGCTCGGAGGGCGAGCCAGGCTGTGGAATCGGGAGGGAGCGCACCGTCGAGTGGCGCGCTGGCGAGAAGTACCTCGTGGTGGGCCGGCAGCGGCACGGGCACGGATCCGAGGTTCGTGATGCTGAGCGTGCCGTCCCCCCTGCGGAACGCCAGCACGTCGGCGCCGAGCTCGAGCCACTCCAGGTCGTCTCCGGCGAGGTCGTCGAGTCGACGGCGCAGCGCGATCGTCGCGCGGTACAGGTTGAGGGTCGAGTCGGGGTCCCTGTGCTGCGCGTCCACCGTGAGCGCCGCCCAGTCCTCGGGCTGCGGAAGCCACGGGGCGCCGCCGAAGCCGTACGGGGTCACCGCTCCGGACCACGGCAGCGGCACACGGCATCCGTCGCGCCCCGGGTCGACCCCGCCAGAGCGGAAGTGCATGGGGTCCTCGATCGCGTCGAGCGGCAGTTCCACTTCGGGAAGGCCGAGCTCGTCGCCCTGGTAGATGTAGAGACTGCCCGGCAGCGCCGCGACGAGCAGCGCCGCGGCGCGAGCGCGGCTCGCGCCGCGTACGGCATCCGTCGCGGTGCCGAAGCGCTTGCGCTCGAACGCGAAAGAGGAATCGGCCTGTCCGTACCGGGTGACCGGACGCGTGACGTCGTGGTTCGAGAGCACCCAGGTCGCCGGCGCGCCGACCGGCGCGTGTTCGGCGAGCGTGCGGGTGATGGAGTCGCGCATCGCCCTGGCGCTCCACGGCTGCGTCATGAATCCGAAGTTGAAAGCCGTGTGCATCTCGCCGGGGCGCAGATAGCGGGCGAAGCGCTCGGCGTCGTCGAGCCACACCTCGCCGACGAGCACCCTTTCGCCGTCGTACTCATCCGCGACGGACCGCCAGTGGCGGTAGATGTCGTGCAGCTCGTCGCGGTCGATGTGCGGGTGGCCGACCGTGGGAGCGGAGCCCGGCGGAAGGTCGGGAAGAGTCGGGTCCTTGACCGGGAGCGCCGCGGAGTCGATGCGGACGCCCGCGACGCCTCGGTCGAACCAGAATCGCAGGACGTCCTCGTGCTCACGCCGCACATCCGGGTGGTTCCAGTTCAGGTCCGGCTGTTCGGGGGTGAACAGGTGCAGATACCACTCGCCGTCGGAGCCGTCGGGGTTCTGAGTGCGCGACCAGGTCTCGCCCTGAAAGCTCGAGACCCAGTTGGTCGGGATGCCGTCACCGCGCTCGCCCCGACCGGAGTGGAACCAGAAGCGCTCGCGCTCCGGGCTGCCGGGGCCGGCCGCCAGCGCCTGTCGGAACCACTCATGCTGATCGGAGATGTGGTTGGGCACGATGTCGACGATCGTGCGGATGCCGAGTTCGAGCGCCTCCGCGATCAGCTGCTCCGCCTCTTCGAGGGTGCCGAAGCGGGGGTCGATGCGGCGATAGTCCTGTACGTCGTATCCGCCGTCCGCAAGCGGGCTCAGGTACCAGGGGGTGAACCAGAGCGCGTCGACGCCGAGGCTCTTCAGGTAGGGCAGCCGTGAGCGGACGCCGGCGAGATCGCCGATGCCGTCACCGTTGCCGTCCGCGAAGCTGCGCACGTACACCTGGTAGATGACGGCGGTGCGCCACCACCCCTCGCCCACGGGCATCGTCCGGGTGCGGGCCGGTGCCGCCGTGCGCAGAACGTCAGTGTCCACAGATCTCCTCGTCGTCGATGGCGATGAGTCGAATGTAGCTTTTCCGCGCGTTCCATGCAAGAACTAAACAGAATGTTGGAAAATTGCGATGGCTGACATGCGCGCACAAGGACGGCTCGGGGCCGTCCGCAGATCAGATCAGCGCAGCGGGCCCGTCGAGGCTCGCAGCACCAGCTCGGGCTCGAACAGCAGTTCGTCGCTCGGCTGGGCTGTGCCGGCGATCTGCGCGAGCAGCAGGGCGATCACGGCGCGCCCCATGGACTCGATCGGCTGTCGCACCGTCGTCAGCGGAGGTTCGGTGCAACTCATCAGAGCCGAGTCGTCGAACCCGACGATGCTCACGTCCCCCGGCACGGAAAGGCCGGCCCGCCGCGCCGCGCGTACGGCCCCGAGTGCCATCGGGTCGCTCGCGCACACGATCGCGGTCGCGCCGGCAGCGAAGAGGCGCGAGGCCCCTGCCTGCCCGGACTCGAGCGAGTACATGCCGCGCACCACGAGCTCGTCGGACAGCGGCGCCCCGAGCGCATCCAGCAGACGGCGCGCCGAATCGAGCTTGCGGCGGGAGGGGACGTGATCCTCCGGCCCCAGGAGCAGGCCGATCTTCCGATGTCCGAGCTGGTGCACGTGCAGCACGGCCTGTTCCGCCGCGGCCGCGTCGTCGGTCGACACCGTCGCGAAGTGCAGCTCGGCGACGCGGGCGTTGACGAGCACGGTCGGCAGGTTCACCTGGCGCAGCCGCTCGTAGTGCTCGTGTGCGGCGTCCGCCTGCGTGTAGTTTCCCCCGAGGAAGATCACACCCGAGACCTGCTGCGCCAGGAGCAGATCGACGTAGTCCGACTCGGTCACTCCGCCGGCGTTCTGGGTGCACAGCAGAGGCGTGTAGCCGTTCTGGGTGAGTGCGCCTCCGACGATCTCGGCGAACGCGGGGAAGATCGGGTTCTGCAGTTCGGGGAGCACGAGTCCGACGAGGCGGGCACGCTCGCCCCGGAGCTTGGTCGGCCGCTCGTAGCCGAGCACGTCGAGGGCGGTGAGGACCGCCTGCCGGGTGGCGTCGGAGACCCCCGGCTTCTCGTTCAGCACGCGGCTGACCGTTGCCTCGCTCACACCGACCTTGCGGGCCACCTCTGCCAGTCGCTTCGACATGCAGTCAGTGTACGCAAATCCTTGCAAGAACGCGCAAGCAGTTTGCGCGTTCTCGCGAAGGACTCAGCGGACGTTGCCGTTGGAGCAGGTCTGCTGCGCCGCGGAGTTGCCCTTGATCGAATCGGGCAGCGCCACGACGTTGTCAGGCGTCGCTGCCGGGTCGGGAGTCGCTGCCGGATCCGTTGCCGGCTGCTCGACTGGCGCCGTCGGCTCCTGCACGACCACGCCGTCGTTCTTGTTGTTCTCGTGCGTGATCTGCAGCTGTGCGTTCGCAGCGAGTGCGTCCCAGAGCGCCGAGGCGGCGGTGTAGTTGGGAACGACCTTGTTGGGGTTGGCCGAGTCCGTCCCGTTCGGGTACTGCACGAAGACGATGTCCTCGAACGGCACCGACTTGACCGCGAGGGCGATCTGCACGAGCGTCATCGGGTTCGTGAGCGACTCACTCGGCTCGAGATTCTGGATCGCGGTGTTCGCGAGCTTCAGCATCACGGGGACGTTGCCGAGCACTTCCCCGCTGATCATCTTGCGTGCCAGGCTCGACATGTACTGCTGCTGGTTGCCGATGCGGCCCAGGTCGCTGCCGTCACCGACACCGTGACGCGTGCGCAGGAACTGCAGCGCCTGCAGACCCTCGACCGTGTGGGTTCCCGCAGCCATGTCCAGTCCGGTGTAGCGGTCCTTGATCGGGTTGGCGAGGCAGACGTCGACGCCGCCGATCGCATTGGTGATCTCGATCACGCCGCCGAAGGTGACGCCGGCCGCGAACTGGATCTCCTGGTCGGTGAGCTCGGAGATCGTCTTCACGACGCAGTTCAGACCGCCGTCGGTGTAGGCGGTGTTGAGCGGCTGCTTGCTCATCGCGGAGGTGGCGTTGCCGTTCTTGTCGGTGCACGAGGGGATCGGCACCATCAGGTCACGAGGGAAACTGACGACCGTGATGCGGCGCGGTTCCTGCGAGACGTGGACGAGCAGGTTCACGTCGTTGAGCGTTCCCTCGGAATCCGCTCCGGTGCAGCGTTCGCCGAAGAGGTCCTTGTACTTCTCCTCACAGGTGTCGACGCCTGTGAGGACCATGTTGAAGCCGCCCTCGTACTCGCCGATGTCCGGTGGGATGGGGTCCTGACCCTCGATCTCGACCGCGTTCGCCGAGACCGTGCTCGTGAGATCGTAGAAGACGTAGGCACCGACCCCGAGTCCGCTCACCAGCACCACCGCGAGACCGATCGCGATGAACTTCAACAGCTGGCCGACGGTGCCAGGAGTGCCCAGCTGACCATGGCGCGCGATCGTGTGACGGCGTCGGGTGTTCTGGCTCACTCGGGTCCTTTCGGATCAAGCGCCGGTGCGGGGGCACCGTGCTCACATGCGGAGGGTGTGGGATTCGAACCCACGAGACATCTCTGCCCACTGGTTTTCAAGACCAGCTCCATCGGCCGCTCGGACAACCCTCCCGACAGATGCTTCTGTCGACCAGGCGTGAGTCTAGCCGAGTTCTATTCTCCTGCGCTGACCTGGGCGGGGGCTGGAAGCGTGTCGAGAGCCCGCGCGAGGCCGCCGTCGACGACATCTGCGGTGACCTCGCCCGCCGCTTCCTTCACCACGTCGGGGGCCTGCCCCATCGCCACCGCTCGTCCGCCGAGCGAGCGGGCCCAGCCGAACATCCCGATGTCGTTGCGTCCGTCGCCGGCGACGAAGATGCGGCCCTCGTCGAGCCCGAGTTCCGTGCGCACCTGTTCCAACGCCGTGCCCTTGTCGACACCCTGCGGTGCGATGTCGAGCCACGCGGTCCACCCGATCGCGTAGGACACCTCGTTGAGACCGGCATCCGCCACCAGACGGTGGAAGTCCTCTTCGTCGTGACCGGGAGAGACGACGACGATGCGCGAGACGGGGAGCTCCCCGAGCTCGTCGAAGTCGACCTGCCGGCCGCCGTCGAGAGTCCAGTCGTCGAGCTGCTCGGTGAACAGTCGCTGGCCCGAGGCGAGTTCGACCATGTATCGGGCATCGGGAAGACGCTCGCGCAGCAGACCGAGGACCGGGGTCGGATCGAAGGTCTCGACGTTCCAGCGCTCCCAGTCGTCGCCGGAGCGCCGCATCGTCACCGCGCCGTTGGAGCACACCACGTAGTCGGCGGTCAGGCCGAGCTCCTCGACATAGCGTCGTGTGGCCATCCAACTGCGCCCGGTCGCGATGGTGACGACGTTCCCTCCGTCGCGCACCCGAGCGATGGCTTCCGGAACGCCGGGGCTCATCGTCTCGTCCTGCAGCAGGATCGTCCCGTCGACGTCGAGGCCGACCAGCCAGGGTCCTGTCATCGGGCGGCCCGCCCGGCCGCGAGGGGCTCGATCACTTCGAGGCCGCCGAGATACGGCCGCAGAACCTCCGGCACGCGCACCGAGCCGTCGGCCTGCTGGTGCGTCTCGAGCAGGGCGACGATCCAGCGGGTGGTGGCGAGAGTGCCGTTCAGGGTGGCCACGTGCTGCGTCTTGGCCGTGCCCTGGCCCGCGGGATCGGCCGCGTCGACGGCCGGGCGGTGACGCACGTCGAGCCGTCGCGCCTGATAGGTCGTGCAGTTCGAGGTCGAGGTGAGTTCACGGAACGCGCCCTGCGTGGGGACCCACGCCTCGATGTCGTACTTGCGTGCCGCGCTCGATCCGAGGTCTCCGGCCGCGACGTCGATCACGCGATAGGCGAGGCCGAGCGAGGTCAGCATCTCCTCCTGCAGCGCGACGAGGCGCAGGTGCTCGGCTTCCGCCTCTTCCGCGGTCGTGTAGACGAACATCTCGAGCTTGTTGAACTGGTGCACGCGGATGATGCCGCGGGTGTCCTTGCCATGCGATCCGGCCTCTCGCCGGTAGCAGGTCGACCAGCCGGCATAACGGAGGGCACCATCGGACAGGTCGACGATCTCGTCTTTGTGGTAGCCGGCGAGGGCGACCTCGCTGGTGCCCACCAGGTACAGGTCGTCATCCTTGTCGAGGTGGTAGACCTCGTCGGCGTGCTCGCCGAGGAACCCGGTGCCCTGCATGATCTCCGGACGAACGAGCGTCGGGGTGATCAGCGGCACGAATCCGTTCTGCAGCGCTTTGTCGAGCGCCAGGTTCATCAACGCGATCTCGAGGCGCGCGCCGATGCCGCGCAGGAAGTAGAAACGGGCGCCCGATACCTTGGCGCCGCGTTCCATATCGATCGCACCGAGGAGTTCACCGAGCTCGAGGTGGTCCTTCGGCTCGAAATCGAAAGCCGGCACGTCGCCGACACGACGCAGCTCGACGAAGTCCGCCTCGCCGCCGGCGGGGACACCGTCGATCACCACGTTCTCGATTCGAGCGAGTGCGGCTGCCGCTGCGTCCGCAGCCTCGTTCGCCGCATGCTGAGCCTGCTTGACACGCTCCGCGAGGTCTTTCGCCTGCGCGACCAGCGCCGCCTTATCCTCCTTGGGGGCCTTCGCGACCTGCTTGCCGAAGGCGTTCTGCTCGGCGCGCAGCTCTTCGAAAGCGGACAGCGCGGACCTGCGCGATCGATCGGCCTCGAGAGCGACGTCGACGGTGCTCTGGTCGTTTCCACGAGCAGTCTGCGAACGGCGGACGATCTCCGGGTTTTCGCGGAGGAGTGCGAGGTCGATCATCCACCAAGTCTACGGTGAACGCCCGGGCGCGCCGGATGCGCGGACCGCCAGGAGTCACCTGCTCCGGATCGACGGGGCGGGTCTTTCCCGGTTTAGAGTAGCGCCATGACATCCAGCGCACCCGTCCAGCGACAGGCGGCGCTCGTCTACAACCCCATCAAGGTCGACGGCAAGCATCTCCGCGCCACAGTGCGCGACCTCTCGCGCGAAGCAGGATGGGCGCATCCGGCGTTCTATCCCACGACGATCGAGGATGCCGGGCAGCTCGCCACTGCGCAGGCTCTGGAGCGCGGGGTGGACGTCGTGCTGGTCGCCGGCGGCGATGGCACGGTGCGGGCGGTGTCCGAGGCGATCGCGAACAGCGGGGTGCCGTTGGCGATCCTGCCCAGCGGCACCGGAAACCTGCTGGCCCGCAATCTCGGCCTCCCCCTCGGTGACCCGACCGAGATGATCCGCGCCGCGCTCGGCGACTTCCGGCATCCGATCGACATCGGCTGGGCCCGCCTCACACGAGAAGACGGCGAGGAGGCCCAACACGCCTTCGTGGTGCTGGCGGGCATGGGGCTCGACGCCGACATGATCGCGAACACCCGATCCGACCTGAAGAAGTCCGTGGGATGGATCGCGTACGTCGACGGTGCCGCCCGCTCACTGCCGCGCGCGAAGCCGTTCCGGGCCGTCTACCAGGTCGATGACGGACGCCTGCACTCGCACCGCGCGTACAGCCTGCTCTTCGCGAACTGCGGCACTCTCCCCGCCGGCATCTCCCTGATCCCCGACGCATCGATCACCGACGCCGCCCTCGACGTCGCCGTCATCCAGCCGACCGGCATGTTCGGCTGGTTCGGGGTCTGGCGGAAGATCTGGTGGGACAACTCCGTGCTCCGCCGCTTCCGCGCCGGACGCCGAGTACTCGAGCACCGCGGCAAGAACGCCTCGGTGCACTACTTCCACGGTGCCGCCGCCGAAGCCGCAGCACCCGAGCCCATCCCGATCGAACTCGACGGCGACGAGTTCGGTGAAGCGGTGCGCATCACCTGCTGGGCTGATCCTGGGGCTCTGCTCCTGGCACTGCCGTCAGGCCACCCGGTGCACATCCTCTGAGAGCCGCGACCCCGGACGCTCAGCGGACCTCGACCGTGCCGTCGAGCCCGCCGCCGACGAGGGTCAGAGTGAAGGCCGCCTCGTCGTCGACCGTGTCATCGCCGAACGAGAGGATGGTCGCACGCGGTCCCATGTCCATCGTGCACACCTGGTTCGCGTCGGTCACGAACGTCGCGGTCCCGGCATTCCCCGAGCCCTCCAGTGTGTCGACGACCGGCGGGCAGGACGAGGATCCCCAGGTCAGCAGAACGAGGCCGCGGTCGTCGAACCAGCCGGCCGATGGCAGATACTCGGTGGGCGTACCCGGCGTACCCGTCGCCGCCGGATCGCCGTCGAGGTCCACATCGTCGGTGATGTCACCGTAGGTGACGTTCATGGTGATGTCGGCCTTCGGGTCCACGCCTTCCGGCAGCGTGCCCAGGCTCGCGCGCGGCGCGAGATCCTTCGTGCAGGGCTTCGAAGCCTCGCCCTCCGCGTCGACGAGGGTGAAGGTCACGGTCTGTCCTTCCGCGGTGACCTGGTCGACCTGCGGCACGCAGGTGGAGGAGCCCACCGTGATGACGGCGAACATGCGTCCTTCGTCGAGCAGTGCACCCTCGACGTCGTTCTGATCGTCGATGCCGCCGGCGCTCGGGGCTGGAGAGCTGGTCGGCGTCTGCGCGCCCGGACCGGCAGTGCACCCTGCGATGAGGAGCGCAGCGGCGACGACGCCCATGACGGAAACGAGAGGACGAAGTGCGGAGGTCATGGTCACAGGGTAGCCCTCACGAAGTTCGTGCGGATAGCCTGCGTCGCCTACTGCAGCGCGGAGGTGAGGCGGGCGAGGTTGTCGAGCACCGTCGAACGAAGCGGCTGCTGCATCCACTCCTCCAGCGTCAGCTCTCGGCTGAGCGAGCGGTACTTGTCTTCGACCTCGCGCATCTCGGCGACGAACTCCTCGCCTCGCACCAGCATCGAGACCTCGAGGTTCAGACCGAAGGAGCGCATGTCCATGTTGCTCGATCCGATCACGGCGACCTCATCGTCGATGGTCAGCGTCTTGGTGTGCAGGATGTAGGGCTTGCGATACATCCAGATGCGGACTCCGGCCTTGAGCAGCACCTCGTAGTAGCTGCGCTGGGCGTGGTACACCATCGCCTGGTCGCCCTCTTCCGACACGAACAGCTCGACGTGCACGCCGCGGTCCACGGCCGCGGTGACCGCGAGCAGCAGCGCCTCGTCCGGGACGAAGTAGGGGCTGACGATCATGATCTTCTTCTTCGCCGCATAGAGCAGGCTGAGGAAGAGCCGGAGGTTGTTCTCGACCTCGAAACCGGGACCGGACGGGACGACCTGGCAGTCGAGGTCACCGGAGCCGATGTTCGCGTGAGCGATGTCGATGCCCTCGAGGACGGTGTCGGTCTCGCTGTACCAGTCCGCGACGAAGATCGCGTTCACGCTCAGCACGACCGGGCCGTCCAGACGCACCATCAGGTCGACCCAGTGCAGACCGCGCTTGATGTTCTTCGGCAGGTTGTAGGTCGAATCGGTGATGTTCTGCGATCCGAGGAACGCGATGTTGCCGTCGACGACGAGGAGCTTGCGGTGGTTGCGCAGATCGGGGCGCTGCATCTTGCCCTTGAGCGGCTGCACCGGGAGCATCAGATGCCAGTCGGCGCCCATCGCATTGAGGCGCGCGATGGTCTGCTTGTAGCGGGGCTTGCCGCGGTTGGCCCAGTGGTCCAGGAGCACGCGGACCTCGACACCACGGGCGCAGACCTCTTCCAGCGCCCGGAAGAAGTTGTCGGTCGACGTGTCGGACTGCAGGATGTAGAACTCGACGTGCACATACTCCTGCGCCGTGCGGATCGCCTGCGCCATCTCATCGAGGGACTCCTGGTAGTCCGAGATGAGGTGGGCGCCGTTGTCGCCCGAGAGCGGGAGGGCGCCGAGCTTCTGATTCATCTGCACGATCGGCCCGAACCACGCGGGTGCGTTCGGGCGGAGCGTGCCGAAATGCAGGTGCTCGCTGGTCTCGGCGATGTACTCGTTGATCTGATCCTGTTTGCGCCGACGCGCGCGGGGAAGGCGCGGGTTGCCGATCACGAGGAACAGGAAGACACCGACGAACGGTATGAAGAACACGGCCAGCAGCCATGCCATCGCCGCCGTGGGACGCCTGTTGCGGGGGATGACGATGATGGCCGTGACGCGGATGATGATGTCGAGCACCACGAGGAAGGCGGCGATCCACCATCCCCAGGTCTCCGCAGTCATCGTGCCCCCTCGCCACCGCAGTGACCATCACAGCCGAGGCGCACCCGAACAGGTGCGCTGGCTTCACAGTAGCCGATGGGTCGGACTCAGGCGCGCGGCGGGAGGCCTCGCGCGGCGCGCTCCTCAGCCTCGATCTGCGCGTGCACCTTGCGCTCGGTCCGGTCGAAGCGGAGAATGCCGCGGACCACGAGGAAGAACACGATGCTCACTCCGACGGTCGGCAGAAGCGACCATGCCGCGGCGAGCCAGAAGTTGTCCATCACCCCATGGTACGCGAGCCACTGTTCGTGCACATTTCGGCGTTCACAGGAACTCCGTCCACAGGTTCCTCTTTCGCGCTCGGCGGGCTTCGCCCTCGACGACACTCTCGGGATGACAACAGTTCTCCGAGCCTCCGATTCCGCCGCTTTCCTCGGCATCGTCCCGTCCCTCGCGGGCTTCACGCCCCGTCGGAGCATCGTGCTCCTCCCTTTCCGAGGCAGCCGCACCGACGGAGCCATGCGTCTCGATCTCCCGCAGGAGAAGGCTGACCTCGAGGTCTATGCCGACGCCGCCGTCGGCCTCGTCGCCCGCGTCACAGCGACGGATGCCGTCGCGGTCGTCGTCTACACCGATGAGGAGTCGCACCCGACGCGAGACGGTCTCGTCCTCCCCCACGCGGTCGCCGTCGACGAGCTGTTGGGGTGCGCAGAGGAGGCGGGCCTCCGCATCGTCGACGCTCTCTGCGTGACCCCCTCCGGGTGGTCGAGCTACCTCGACGAGGAGCCCGAGCTGGGGCCGTTGGCGCAGATCCGCACTCCCGCCGATCTACCGCTGTCGACCGACGTGTCCGGAGACCAGAGCGTCGGGGCGGATCTCCCGCACGTCGACCTCGCCGAGAAGGAACGTGTGGGGACCGCGTCGGTCGAACTCGCGGCGTTCCTCGATCGGAAGGGTCGAGGTCGACTGACGAGTCGGGATGATCCGCGGCTCATCGCCGCGCTCGTCCTGCTCGACGACGTTCCGGCCTTCTACGAGTCGGTGCTGGCGGCACCCGAGGCTCTGCCCCCGTTCGCGACGGCCACGCTGCTGTGGTGCCTCGGGCAGCCCCTTTTGCGGGACGTCGCCATCGCTCAGTGGGCGACCGACCTGGCAGGCGGCGTGCGCACCCTCGCTGCACAGACCGCGTACGCCGAATCCGGGGTGATGATCCCCGACGAGGTGGGCGAGGTGTTCCTCGGGCGCGGCCCCACTCCCGACACCGACCGCCTCCGACGCGCCCTCACCGCCGCACGCGAAGCGGCGGCACGGGCTCCGAGGCTCTCGCGATCCGCACCCCTCACCGTGGCGGCGTGGTTGTCATGGGCTCTGGGACGCGCCAGCCACGCGGGCCGATACCTCGAGATGGTGCGAGAGATCGACCCGCACTATTCACTGGCCGCGCTCCTGGAGACCATGATCGGCGGAGCGATGCTCCCGGAGTGGGCGTTCCGTCGCCACTCGGCGCAGTGACCGTCGGTGATCGTGTTACTTGACCAGGGGGAACAGGATGGTCTCACGAATGCCCAGGCCGGTGATCGCCATCAGCAGGCGGTCGATCCCCATGCCCATTCCTCCGGACGGCGGCATGCCGTGCTCGAGGGCCCGCAGGAACTCTTCGTCGACCGGCATCGCCTCGACGTCACCGCGTGCGGCGAGTTTGGCCTGTTCCACGAAGCGCTCGCGTTGGATCACGGGGTCGACCAGTTCGGAGTACCCGGTCGCCAGCTCGAAGCCACGGATGTACAGATCCCACTTCTCCACGACACCCGCGATCGAGCGGTGTTCACGGACCAGGGGCGACGTATCGACGGGGAAATCCATCACGAACGTGGGGCGGACGAGGTCGCCCTTCACGAAATGCTCCCACAGCTCCTCGACGAGCTTGCCGTGAGTGGCCTGCGGAGGCAGATCGACGTCGTTGGCCTCGGCGAACGCGATCAGGTCTTCGACCGAGTCCTGCGGAGTGGTGGTGCGCCCGGATGCGGCCGACAGCGACTCGTACATCGAGATGCGGTCCCACTCGCCGCCGAGCTCATACTCGGTACCGTCGGCCCAGGTCACGGTCGTGGAGCCGGCGACCGCGATCGCCGCGTTCTGCACGAGCTCCTGTGTGAGGGCGGCCATCTGGTTGTAGTCGCCGTACGCCTGGTAGGCCTCGAGCATCGCGAACTCGGGGCTGTGTGTAGAGTCGGCTCCCTCGTTGCGGAAGTTCCGGTTGATCTCGTAGACGCGCTCGATCCCGCCGACGACAGCGCGCTTGAGGTACAGCTCGGGTGCGATGCGCAGGTACAGCTCGGTGTCGAACGCGTTCGAGTGCGTGATGAACGGGCGGGCAGAGGCCCCGCCGTGCTGCACCTGCAGCATCGGGGTCTCCACCTCGAGGTAGTCATGGCTGGTGAAGGTCGAACGCAGGCTCGCATTCACGGCGGCGCGCGCGCGGACCGTCGTGCGCGCCTGCTCGCGCACGATCAGGTCGAGGTAGCGGCTGCGTACGCGGCCCTCCTCGCTGAGTTCGGAGTAGGCATTGGGGAGCGGCAGGATCGCCTTCGCCGCGATCGTCCAGTCGTCCGCCATGATCGACAGCTCGCCGCGGCGACTGGAGATGACTTCACCGTGCACGAAGACGTGGTCCCCCAGATCGACGTACTCCTTCCAGTCGGCCAGCGACTCCTCGCCGACGTTCGCCAGGGAGATCATGGCCTGGATGCGCGAGCCGTCACCCGCCTGCAGAGTGGCGAAGCAGAGCTTGCCGGTGTTGCGACTGAACACCACACGACCCGCGACTCCGACGATGACACCGGTTTCGGCACCGGCCTCGAGCTCGCCGTACTCGGCGCGCAGCGCGGGAATCGTGTGCGTGACGGGAACGGCGACCGGGAACGCCCCGCCGCCCGCATCCGCCCGCTTCTCGATCAGGCGCTCGCGCTTGGCGAGGCGCACGGCCTTCTGCTCGTGGACGTCCTCTTCGAGGGAAGGGTCGGTCGAGGCCGATTCGGGCGCGGCGGACGCGTCAGTCATGTGGGGGGCTCCTTGGAAGTCCCTCCCAGTTTACCGAGGCGGCATCCCGCTGCTTGGCGCACGCTGGGTAGCCTCGAAGAATGGCCCACACACGGATCCTCCGCGCGTTCGCTGCTCTCTCCCTCGCGATGGTGGCGGTCCTCGCCCCTGCCGCCGCGCAGGCCGCGTCCGACGGGCCCGCGTCGCACCTGGCTGCGCCCCGGCCCGCGGACGTCCCCACCGATGTCGACGATTTCTCCTACAGCTCGTGGGATGCCGTCTACGAGATCGGTCTCGACGACGAGGGCCGCGCCCGCATGCGCGTGACGGAGACCATCGTGGCCCGCTTCCCCGACGTCAACCAGAATCGCGGCATCGTCCGCGGACTCGCGACTTCATACGAAGGGGCGAGCATCGAGACGACGATCCTGTCCGTCACCGACGGCAACGGGGCGGACGTGCCCTACGAGACGGACGAGGAGGACGGGCTCCTCTACGTGCTGACGGGTAACGACGACGACTTCGTGCGGGGTCTCACCACCTACGTCATCGAGTACGAGATGCGCGACGTGATCCTCGCGACCGATCGTTCCGAGGATTCGTCCGCTCCCCCGGCAGACGAGTTCTACTGGGACCTGCTCCCCCTCGACAGCACGCAGCCCATCGACCGGTTCCGCGCCGAGATCGTGTTCGATCCTGCGATGAGCAACGCACTCGACGGTGCCACCCGCTGCTACTCCGGCCCTTCCGGCTCGAAGGAGGAGTGCGAGCTGGAGGGTCCGACCACCGACGGCCGCAGCGCGACCTTCCGTGTCGAATCGGGGTCTCGTCCCGCCGGTGACGGGGTCACGGTGGCCATCGGTTTCGAACCGGGCACCGCCACGCAGCCGCTCGCCCGCACACCGGATCCGGTCGCCGACGTCGCACCGATCGCCGCCGCGGTCGGCGCTCTCGGACTCGCCGCCGGCAGCTGGGTGGCGGTGTCGGCCTTCGCGCGCAGACGGCGAGCCGCTACCGGCATCGTGGTCGCCCAGTACGACGTGCCGGACTCGCTGCCCCCGCTGCTCGCCGCCGCCGTCGTTCCCGGGGCAGAAGACGTGATCCCGTCCGAGATCGTGCACCTCGCCGTCCGCGGCATGCTGCGCATCGAAGAGGGGACGGAGGAAGACGAGCCGCGCGTTCGTCGTCTCGGCGAGGCACACAGCCCCGACCAGCTCGACGTCGACGCCCTCGAAGCGCTCTTCCTCGATGCGGACGCCGACGGGGTGGTCGATCTCCCCGCCGCCGACGAAGCCTTCGCCGCGCGGATGACGGCGCTCCAGCACAGAGGCACGACCGAGGCGCAGAGCCGCGGACTCACCGAAAAGGCACGCAGTCGAAGTGCTGTGATCCTGCAGTGGTGTGCGATCGGCCTCGCCGTCGCCGGCTTGGCGTTCGGGATCTGGAGCGCCGCCAGCGGACGCCTGTCCGCGATTCCTGCACTCGTCGTGATCTCCATCGGGACTTTCCTCGTGCTGCTCTCCAGCGTGTATCCGTTCTCGAAGCACACGGTGCTCACCGCCGAAGGCGCACGCACCTACGAGTATCTGCAGGGAGTGAAGGAGTTCATCCGGGTCGCCGACGCCGATCGCCTGCGCATGCTCCAGTCGTACACCGGAGCCGAACGTCGCGCCGACGGCACCGCCGATGTCATCCACGTCTACGAACGGCTTCTCCCCTACGCGATCCTGTTCGGGATGGAACGCGAGTGGGGTGATGTGCTCGAGAAGGCCTACGCGAGCGCGAAGCGCGGCGCATCCTGGATCGGCGACCCGGCATCGTTCGCACTCCGGACGCAGCTCGCCTCGTTCGTGGCATCGTCGCACTCAGCCGCGACGTACTCGGCCCCCTCGGCGGGCTCTTCGTCGAGTGCCGGAGGGTCATTCGGCGGCGGGTTCTCCGGAGGCGGCGGAGGCGGCGGCTTCTCCGGCGGACGGTGAGTCCCGCTGGCGCCCGCATCCGGGGTACCGCCGCGAAAGGTTCAGATCAGCGGGGGCGCGTCGGAGGCTTCGCGCAGCGCACGCTCGACGGTCGACTGCACCAACGCCGAGAGGTAGCCGCCGGGGTTCTCCACGCCGATCTCCCGTAGTCGCGCGGTCGACTGTCCGATGATCGACCGCGAGAACTCGGTGGCTGTCGCGATCGCATCGGCGTAGGCCGCGCGATCCGCCTCCGCGATCACGATGGGCTCGCACCCCATCTCCACGGCGAGGGCCTGGGCGATCGGCAGCACGGCGACCGGAGCGGTCACCGCGGCGAACCCGGCATGCAGCTGCCGAAGGTCGATCGACGTCCCTGTGAAGGTGATCGCGGGATGCACGGCGAGGGGGATCGCCCCGCGTTCGGCTGCCGGGCGCAGCACGTCGATGCCGTAGCCGGGGTCGGTGTGCAGCACGAGCTGGCCGATCTGCCAGCCGCCCACCTCGGCGATGCCCGCGACGAGCGACGGCAGCTGCTCGCTGGGTACCGCGATGATCACGAGCTCGGCGCGACGCACGACCTCCAGGGCATCGAGAACCGGCACGTCCGGCAGCACGGCCGAGGCGCGTTCGTCGTCGGATCCGCTGGTGATCCCGATCACGGCATGTCCTGCACCGCCGAGCGCCGCCCCGACGACCGGCCCTACGCGCCCTGCCCCGATGATGCCGACGCCGAGGCGTCCGTCACGCGCCATCGTCGCGCCTCGTCCGCCGGAGCAGCGGGGGTGCGGGAGGAGCTGCCGGCGGAGCAGCCGGGACGTTCGGAGGCACCTGTGGACCCTCCGGAGCGTTCTCCGCGGGTGCTGCCGGTGGAGCCGCGGGCGGTCCGACCGGCGGAAGCACCGGGGGCGCCGGCGGAGCAGCCGGTACACCCGAAGGCGGTCCCACCGGAGATGCCGGCGGAAGCACCGGAAGCACCGGGGGCGACGGCGGAGCGACCGGTGGTGCAGGCGGCGATACGGGCGGGGCGGGCGGCCCTGCCTGTCCGGGGACGGGGAAGACCGGCGGCGGGCCGGTGTACGCCGGCGGGGCCGGAGGCGCTGCGACGGGAATCTCCGTCGCGTGCGCACTCCAGCGGTGGGTGGTGTCGCGAGACGCCGCCTCCGCTGCCGCACGGCTGACCTCGTCGACCAGAGCCAGCGCATCGGCACGTTCGAGACCCGAGAGGTACCCGGTGATCGGCCCGGGGACCGTGTGCACCTGTGCGCCGGAAACCCGCTGGTGCCGGTCGATCGGCCCCTGGCTGAGCGAGACCCCCTGCAGACGTGCCAGCGGGAACACGGCGAGCTTGCGCCATACGTTTCCGCGGCGCAGCAGCAGACCGAAGTCGGCGACGAGGTAGCCGTGTCGCTTCCAGGAGAACGGACGCCGCCACGCTGCACGCCGTGGCATCGTCCGATACGTGTCGCCATCGGCGGGACCAACGACGCCCTGATCCCAGAGGAACGGGATGCTCTCCCCAGGAACGTCGGGGAGCACCAGCGCGAGCACGCGTTCGACATCGGCGCGTTTGCCGACGGGCAGCACCACGTTGAACTGCTGTCCGCTCCCCGACGACTGCTGGGCTGCGCTCTTGCCGCTCATACGGTTGATCTTGATCGTCCACCACCCGAATGGGCGCCACAGCAGCGACTGCGACACCTCCACCGCGAAGATACGTCCCGGCGGGAGCGTCTCGGTCACGGTCGTGAGAAGACCGTAGGTGATGCGCACGCCGTCAGGAGTCGGAGCGATCGAGTAGCGCAGCGACTTCGAGATCTGCGCCCAGGTGATACCGACCACGGCGATGACCATGGGGACGCCCATGCCGAGACCCAGCCCGAGGAGGACGAAACCTCCATCCGAGTTGCCATCGGCCAGCATCCCGATCAACGCGCTGCCGATCGCGATCGCGAAGATCGCTCCGAAGAAGACGAACCACAGCAGCCCGGAGATCAACTGCGAGCCCACAAGCCGGCCGGTCGGGATCTTCACGACGCTCTCGGGGACGACATCGGCGAGGTCGACGCCGGAGATGAGGCCGTTGACGCCCGCGTTCATCGAACCGACCAGCTGCGCCCGGGCGGATGTCGGACCGGGTGCGGCCGACGTTGCCGCCGGGTTCAGCGCGGCGTCGCGCGCCGCACGAGCACCGGATGCCAGACGCAGGATGTCGGCACGCACCGACTCTGCGCGGGGCGTCGCGAGGTATTCGAGCTCGACGTTCGCGTCGTTGCCGGCTCCGACCACCTCGAGCTTCGCGAGACCGATGATGCGGGCGGGGAACGGGCGTGTCAGGTTCACGCCCTGCACGCGGTCGAGAGGTGCGCGGCGGTGCGAGCGGAAGATGATTCCCTTGCGGACCTCGACGTGATCGCCGGTGATCCGGAACTGCTGGAAGCGCCAGACGAACCAGAAGATCAGCACCAGCACGATCACGAGCCCGAGCACGCTGAGGAGCGCGACCAGGATCAGGTTGTTCGAGAGCACCCAGTCGACAGGATCGGCACCGGCGTAGTCGCCGTAGTGCGCTTCTTCGGGCGTGAAGATGCCCACGGCCCAGGTGATCAGGCGATCCCGCATGTTCGCGATGACGATACCCGCGATGATGATCAGCGCGAGCCCGCCCTTGAAGAGCGGGGTGAGGGGGTGCATGCGGTGCCACTCACCGTTCGCGAGCGTCGCGGAACCCTCCTCGACGGGCAGCGGCGCGCTCGGCGCGAAAGGGGGCTGCTGCTCGCTCACAGGCCGGTCCGACGGGTCTCGGCGACCTGGATGAGGGTGTCGCGCAGCGCCTCGGCCGCGCCCTGCGTCAGACCGGGGATCTGCACGCCGGTCGTCGCGGCGGCCGTGACCATCTTGAGTTGGGCGATGCCGAACGCGCGGTCGAGCGGCCCCTGCGTGATGTCGACCAGCTGCATGCGACCGTAGGGGACGGCGATCATGCGCTGCCACAGGATGCCCTTGCGGAAGACGATGTCGTCGGCGCGGAGCATGTAGCCGATCGCCTTCGCCTGGCGCGGGAGGATGATGAGGGCGAACACGGTGATGAGCAGGATGATCCCGGCGGGGATCCACACCCACTGCTGATTCAGCACCACGTTCAGCACGACGGCGGCGATCGCGACGATCGCGATGAAGATCACGTTCTGCACGATCTGCGACACGACATAGCGCGGCGAGATCTGGTGCCACGTCCCGTCGAGTTCGAGGCGGGCCTCGTTGCGTGCCGTGCGCAGCTGGGTGTACGTCCCCCTGTCGAGGGCGTCGAGGTCAGTGCCCTCCGCCGGGTTCAGGGGCGCGGTCTCTGGGTTCTGAGTCATCAGGATCCTTCGGCAGGGTGCAGAACTGCTCGGCGACGAGCGCGGCGATCACGAGGACGATCGCGCTTCCGATCAGGGCCAGCATGGCCACAGTCGACCCTACCTGCGGAATGACGGGACGTGACAGGAGGAACACGAGCAGCCCGGCTCCGAACCCCGCCATGATGGCGCCGAGCAGACTCGAGGCCCGCGCGAGTGTCGCCGCTCTGAGTGCGCGGAAGGGATCGATGCGGATGCCCGACCGCACGCTGCGCCGCACCGGCCATGCGACCCCGAGGGAGGCTGCGGCGATCAGCAGGAGGAGCACCGGAAGCAGGAGCGAGGGGGTGAACGTGACACGTCCCGATGCCGTCAACAGGTGATCGAGCAGGAACCCGCCTCCGCCGGCGAGCAGTGCGAGGACGACGAGCACGCCCGCAGAGGTGCGTCTCATCCCTCGCTCCGGGCCCGCAGTTCCGCCACGAGGTCGGCGACTCTGCCCCGGCCGAGCAGCACCGCGTCCTGGTCGACATCCAGCCACGGTTCGAGCACGAAGAGGCGTTCGGCAGCGCGCGGATGCGGCAGCTGCAGACGCGGTTCGTCGGAGATGACGTCGCCGTACGCGATCAGGTCGAGGTCGAGCGTGCGGTCGCCCCAGCGCTCCCGTCGCTCTCGGCCGTTCTCGTCCTCGATGGCGTGCAGCATCCCGAGAAGGATCTCGGGAGCGAGGCGCGTGGTCACCAGAGCCACGGCGTTGACGTAGCCGGGTGCCTCGGGATCGGGCCCGTCGAGCCGGAGGGCGACGGTCTCGAACAACCGGGAGAGGCGCACCTCGCTGACCAGCGGGAGCCGCGCGATCCTCTCGGCGGCCGCCCTGATCGTGTCGTGGCGGTCGCCGAGGTTCGCGCCGAGGGCGACGACCGCGGTGGTCTCCGGACGTCCGGGACGAGGCGCGGGCATGTCGGGCGGGTTCGCGAGGTTGCGGCTCATACGGTCGTGTCCTCCAGCGCGTCAGGCGTTCGGCGGCGATGCACGGTGACCGCCACATCGGTGAAGTCCAGCGCGATCGGCGCATGCGGCTTGTGCACGGTCACGACGACGTCCTGCACCCGACGGTCTTCGAGACCGACGGCGGCGATCCTCTCGGCGAGCGTCTCGATCAGGTTCACCGGTTCCCCGGCCACGACCGCGGCCACCTTCTCGGCGAGCTCTCCGTAGTGCACGGTGTCCCTCACGTCGTCGGAGACGGCAGCCTGCGCGAGCGACAACCGCAGACGAAGATCGATCGTGAACTCCTGCCCGTCGCGGCGTTCGTGCTCGAAGACACCATGACGACCGAAGACGGTCAGACCGGTGAGGACGATCTCGTCGAGGGACTCCATGCTTCTAGCGTACGGGGCCACCCCGATGCGCCCTCAGCCTTCCCAGGCGTGCGCGATCGCGAGGGCGTCGCGCGTGCTCGCCACATCATGCACACGCACGGCCCAGGCTCCGGCCCTGACCGCGAGAGCACTGGTCACAGCGGTAGCGAGGTCGCGTCGAGACTCCGACACGTCACCGTCGCTCTCGGCTTCCTGGCGCAGTGCTTCGGCGAGGAACCGCTTGCGCGATGTGCCGATGAGCACGCGCGGCCCGAGGGCGACGATCTCGTCGAGCCCCCGCAGCACCTCCCAGTTCTGCGCGCCCGCCTTGGCGAACCCGATACCCGGGTCGACGATCAGGCGCGATGGGGCGATTCCGGAGGCCGCCGCCTCGCCGATGCGCTCCTGCAGCTCCCCCGCGACCTCGCGGGCGACGCGACGGTACTCGGCGTTCGCGTACATGTCGGCGGAGAAGCCACGCCAATGACCGATCGCGAAATCGGCCCCGGACTCCGCGACAGCCGCGCGCATCTCGGGATCGGCGAGCCCTCCGGAGACGTCGTTCACGATCCTGGCGCCCGCCCGCACGGCCGCAGCCGCCGTCGATGCGCTGAGCGTGTCGATACTCACGGGAACACCCGCGGCAGCGAGCTGTTCGATCACGGGGATGACGCGCCGCTGTTCGACCTCGTCGCCGACGCGGTCGGCGCCCGGCCTGGTCGATTCTCCGCCCACATCGAGCACAGCCGCACCCTCGGCTCGCAGTCGCAGTCCGTGGGCGACCGCGCGATCGACGTCGAGATAGCGTCCGCCATCGCTGAACGAATCGGGCGTCACGTTGACGATGCCCCAGATCCCGGTCATCAGCGCGCCGCACCCCCGAGAAGCACCGACGCGCCGATCAGGGTGATGAGCTCCGCTCGGGCGACGGCGTCCGTGTACTCTCCGCGCGCCGCGATGGTGAGCGTCGATGCCTCGGTCTGCCGCCCGCCGCGCATCGTGACGCACCCGTGTGCCGCATCGAGCACGACCAGCACCCCGCGGGTGTCGAGGTGCTCTGCGATCGTGTCGGCGATCTGCTCCCCGAGGCGCTCCTGCACTTGAGGACGCGCCGCGAGGATCTCGACGACGCGCACCAGCGCTCCGAGCCCCACGACCTGCTCCCCGGGGAGGTAGGCGATATGCGCATGACCGGCGAAGGGCAGCAGATGGTGCTCGCAGACGGAGCGGAAGCGGATGTCGCGCAGCAGCACGGCGCCGGAGGGCAGGGTATCCGGTGCGGGGCCGCGGGAGACGCTGATGGTGCGCGCGAGCGGCTCGGCCGGGTCTTCGCCGACGCCCGAGAAGAACTCGGAGTACAGCTCGCCCATCCGCATCGGGGTCTGTTTCAGCCCTGGCCGGTCCGGGTCCTCGCCGATCGCTTCGAGCAGCTCCTTCGTGAGCCGCTCGACGCGCTGCCTGTCGACGGTCACGTCACGCCGTCGCGGGCCGCGGGTGCCCGGCTCCCGCCGAACCCTGCTGCGTGCGCGGCGTTCCGGCCGGAGCCTCCACGGATGCCGCAAGCGAGACGTCCTTCTTCGGCACCTCGATCGGAGGACGCTCGGACACCGGGCGCCCTTCGCTCGACAGCCACAGCGGGCGCTCGGGAAGCTTCTTGATCTCGGTGAAGATCTCCGCGATCTGGTTGTGGTCGAGGGTCTCCTCCTCGAGCAGCGCCAAAGCGAGCTTGTCGAGGATGTCGCGGTTCTCGCTGATGACCTCGTACGCCTCGTTGTGCGCCTGTTCGATGAGGGCACGCACCTCGGCGTCGACCCGCTCCGCGACCTTCTCCGAATACTCGCGACCGCGTCCCATGTCGCGTGCGACGAACATGTCGCCGCCCTCGGTGCCCAGCTTGACCGGTCCGACCTGCGTGGTCATGCCGTACTCGATGACCATCTTGCGCGCGATCGAGGTCGCCTTCTCGATGTCGTTCGAGGCACCTGTGGTGGGGTCGTGGAACACGATCTCCTCCGCGACGCGGCCACCCATGGCGTAGGTCAGCTGGTCCTGGAGCTCGTTTCGGGTGACCGAGTACTTGTCGTCCAGCGGCAGCACCATCGTGTAGCCGAGAGCCTTGCCACGGGGCAGGATCGTGATCTTGGTCACGGGGTCGGTGTAGTTCATCGCCGCCGCCGCGAGCGCGTGGCCGCCCTCGTGGTAAGCCGTGATCAGCTTCTCCTTGTCGCGCATCACACGGGTGCGTCGCTGCGGACCGGCGATCACGCGGTCGATGGCCTCGTCGAGAGCACGGTTGTCGACCAGCTGCGCGTTCGAGCGCGCGGTGAGCAGCGCGGCCTCGTTGAGCACGTTGGCCAGATCCGCGCCGGTGAAACCGGGGGTCTTGCGGGCGACGACTTCGAGGTCGACGCTCTTCGCGAGGGGCTTGCCCTTGCTGTGCACCTCGAGGATCTTCTGTCGGCCCTTGAGGTCGGGCGCGTCCACGCCGATCTGACGGTCGAAGCGACCGGGGCGCAGCAGCGCGGGATCGAGGATGTCGGGGCGGTTGGTCGCCGCGATCACGATGACGTTCGCGTTCGGGTCGAAGCCGTCCATCTCGACCAGCATCTGGTTGAGGGTCTGCTCGCGCTCATCATTGCCGCCGCCCATACCGGCGCCGCGGTGACGGCCGACGGCGTCGATCTCGTCGATGAAGATGATGGCGGGCGCATTCTCCTTGGCCTGGCCGAAGAGGTCGCGCACGCGGGAGGCGCCGACGCCGACGAACATCTCGACGAAGTCGGAACCGGAGATGGAGTAGAACGGGGCGCCTGCCTCTCCGGCGACGGCGCGGGCGAGGAGCGTCTTGCCGGTTCCGGGAGGGCCGTACAGCAGCACGCCCTTCGGGATGCGGGCGCCGATGGCCTGGAACTTCGCGGGGTCCTGGAGGAACTCTTTGATCTCATGGAGTTCTTCGATGGCCTCGTCGGCACCGGCGACATCGGCGAAGGTGACGGTGGGGGTCTCCTTGTTGACGAGCTTGGCCTTGGACTTGCCGAACTGCATGACCTTGCCGCCACCACCCTGCATGGACGACAGGAGCCACCAGAACAGCAGGCCGAGCAGCACCAGCGGAAGAAGGAGCGAGAGGAAGCCGTCGAACCAGGTCGCACGAGGAACGGCGTCGTTGAAGCCGTCCTTCGGAGCCGCCTCGTTGATCGCGCTGACCACCTCGTCGGCGCGGGCGTCGACGTAGTAGAACTGCACGTCCTCCGAGCCCTTGAAGGGCTTCGAGAGCGTCATGTCCACGCGCTGGTCGCCGTCGGTGTTCACGACCTCGGTGACCGTCGTGCCGGAGAGCAGCTTGAGCCCCTCCTGCGTCGTGATCTGCTTGGGCGCGCCCAGATTCGAGATCAGCAGGAAACCGCCGAACAGGAGCACGCCGATCAGCGCGACGTAGATCAGCGGATTCCGGGTGAGCTTCTTCACATCCATGATCGGATCAGCGTATCGCGCGCGCCCTAGGGGGTCGCTGTGCGTTCACCCACGGCGTAGCGCGTCGCGGTCGTCAGCTGTAGACGTGCGGAGCGAGCACCGCGACGTCGCGCAGGTTGCGGTAGCGCTCGTCGTAGTCGAGGCCGTATCCGACGACGAAATCGGTCGGGATGTCGAACCCGACGTACTTGCAGTCGATGACGACCTTCGCGGCCTCGGGCTTGCGCAGGAGGGCGAGCACCTCGATCGACTCGGCTCCGCGGGATCCGAAATTCTCCAGCAGCCAGCTGAGGGTCAGGCCCGAATCGATGACGTCCTCGACGATCAGCACGTGCTTGCCGTTCAGGTCGGTGTCGAGGTCCTTGCGGATCTGCACGACACCGCTGGACTTGGTGCTCGCACCGTAGCTCGAGACCGCCATCCAGTCCATCGGTGCGTGGAAGGGCAATGCCCTGGCGAAGTCGGCCATCACCATCACCGCGCCCTTGAGGACGCCGACGAGGACGAGGTCCTTGCCCGCATAATCCTCTGCGACCTGTGCCGCGAGTTCATCGAGCTTGGCGAGGATCTGCTCCTCTGTGACGAGAATGCTGGTGAGGTCGTCCTGGATTTCCGCGGCGCGCATGGATCGATTTTAGGCGACGCGATCGGATGCTCGGTCCCGGTGGGTCGGCCGGGAAGGCATCTCCCCCTCCCGCGCCATCCGCACTACTGTGAGCGGTGATGTGGGCGGACGCCCCGACGGAAGGATTCACCATGGCTCTTGACGACATCCTCAGGCAGGTGCCGATCGACGACATCGCCGAGAAGCTGGGCGTCTCGCGGGACGAGGCCAAGGTCGCTGTCGAGCAGGGCGGTGCGGTGCTGCTCGGCGGGCTCGCGCAGAACGCCAAGACTGACGAGGGCTCCGCCGCGATCCAGAACGCACTGAAGAAGCACGAGGGCAGCGCCGGCGCCGCGAAGGTCGACGACATCGATCAGGCCGACGGCGGCAAGATCGTCGCGCACATCCTCGGTTCGAAGGAGAAGGAGGTCACGAAGGAGCTCACCGAGTCGAAGGCGACCCCCGGCATCGACTTCGGCAAGCTGCTGCCGATCCTCGCTCCCATCGTGATGGGCCTCATCGCGAACGCGAGCAAGGACAAGGCCGCGAAGGCGGATGCCGGCGCGGAGAGCTCTGGAGGCATCGGTGACCTCATCGGAGGCATCCTCGGTGGCGGCGACAAGGGCGGCTCCGCCGGCGGCGGCATCGGTGACGTGATCGGCGGGCTGCTGGGCGGTGGCAGCAACGGCGCATCCGGCGGTGGCATCGACCTCGGAGGGATCCTCGGCGGCCTCTTCGGCGGCAAGAAGTAGAGCTTCCGCGCTGAGCGCGTTCCGTCTCGCGAAGACGCCACAGGCGCCCGGGACGAAACGCGCTCAGCGACCGGATGCCGTGAAGACGATGCGGCCGCCCTGTCGCACGACCGAGCACTCGGGGAGGTCGATCGGTCCCTGGCCGCTCCAGTCGGTCACCAGTCGCGCGACCTCGATGGTCTGCACCCGCGTCAAGCTCACCCCGAACTCGCTGTCGACGACGAGGCGGATGATCCTGTTGCGCAGCGCCGCCGGGTTCGCGGCGAGCGCCGCCACGCTGACCGAGATCCCCGCCTCCGCATGCTCGACGATGTCCTCGATGGTCTCGTGGATCATCTCGTCGAACGCCTCCGCGTCCTCCCGCAGCTGCTCTGCCGTGCGGGCGAGGGCCTCGGCGATGCCGGGACCGAGCTCTGCCTCGATCACGGGGAGCACGCGCTCGCGCACCCGGACCCTCGCGTAGCGGCCATCGATGTTGTGCGGGTCATCCCAGGGGTCGAGGGCCGATGCCGCGCAGAATGCCCGCGTCGTCTCCCGGCGCACCCCGAGCAAGGGGCGTACCCACCGCACGCCGTCGTCGTCCTCCCGCACCGGCGCCATCCCCTGCAGGCTCGCGGCGCCGGAGCCGCGGGCGAGTCCGAGGAGCACTGTCTCCGCCTGGTCGTCGAGGGTGTGCCCGAGCAGCACCGCGGCGGCACCGACATCGATGGCCGCATCGCGAAGAACGCCGTAGCGGGCATCACGAGCAGCGGCTTCGGGCCCTCCCTCGCCCGCGACGTCGACGCGCACGAGCAGGGGGTCGAGACCCAGCTCGGCGGCCGTGCGCGCCGCGCCGGAGGCGACCTCCGCGGAGTCGTCCTGCAGGCCGTGATCGACCGTCAACGACGCCGCACGGACACCGAGCTTGGGTGCTTCGAAGGCGGTGGCCGCGGCGAGCGCGAGCGAGTCCGCGCCTCCGGAGAGGGCGACGATGACCGTCGATCCTTCGGGGAGTTCGGCGAGCGCGGTGCGCACGGCGAGGCGGATCTCGGCGATGGCGGGAGGAAGTGACGGCACCCGTCCACGCTAGGGCACTCCCCTGCTCGGCGCTCTTCCGATCCGCGCGCGCACGACGGTGCGGCGCTGTGGCGGGGCTATCCTGACGCCGTGACCGACAACACGCGTACACGTCCGTTCCGGACCGAGAGGTTCAAGGCATTCGTCGACGCCGTCGTGGCGATCGCCATGACACTGCTCATCCTGCCCCTCATGGAGTCGGTCTCCGAGGCCGCATCCGGCCACACGAGCACGGCCGAGTTCCTGGACGAGCATTCGGGGCAGCTGCTGAGCTTCGGGCTGAGCTTCCTCCTCATCGCCACGTTCTGGATGGGGCACCACCGCCAGTACCGGGACGTGGAGCGGATCACCGGACCACTGCTGTGGATCAACGTGGCGTGGATGGCCACGATCGTCTGGTTGCCGGTCCCCACCGCGATGATCGGCCAGATGGACACCGACGCGCTGCAGGCCGTGGTGTACATCGGCACGCTGATCATGACCCAGGTCACCACCCTCGCCGGCTGGCTCTATCTGGCGCGTCATCCCGAACTCGGCGAGGTGTCGACCGAGACCATCCGGTTGGGGGCGATCGGCGACCTCGCGGCGATCATCCTGTTCGCCGCCGCACTCGTCATCGCGGTCGCCGCCTCGCCGAACGGATACGCCGGTCTCTTCCTGCTGCTCCTGAGCGACCCGATGAGCCGACTGCTGAATCGTCTGTTCCGCAGACGATCGAATGACGACGACGTGCCGACCGTCGACGCCGGGTCCTGAGCACGCCGGGTCCTGAGCACGCCGGCCCCCGGGCGCGCGAGCGCCGCGGGTAGGCTAGTCCGCGGCATCCAACCGAACTTTTCCTGAGGAGCACACGCATGGGCGCACACGACGCCGTCATCGAGATTCCGCGCGGCAGCCGCGTGAAGTATGAGGTCGACCACGAGACCGGACGAGTGCACCTCGACCGCGTGCTCTACACGACCTTCGGCTACCCGGCCGACTACGGCTACTTCGACAACACCCTCGGCGAGGACGGCGACCCGCTCGACGTGCTCGTGCTGCTCGACCACGCCATCTACCCCGGTGTCGTCGTCGAGGTCCGTCCCGTGGCCGTGCTGAAGATGAGCGATGAGGCCGGCGGAGACGACAAGCTCGTCGCCGTGCTCTCGAAGGACCCGCGCTGGGCGCACATCCAGGACATCGACGACATCGCCGAGTACACGAAGAAGGAGATCTCGCACTTCTTCGAGCACTATAAGGACCTCGAGCCCAACAAGTGGGTCAAGGTCGACGAGTGGGGCAACGCCGCCGAGGCGCAGCGCATCCTCGACGAGGCCATCGTCCGCTTCGGCGAGCAGGGTCACTGACCCTCCGCCTGCACGAAGAAGACCCCCGGTTCCGCTCAGCGGCCGGGGGTCTTCTTCGTGCAGAGGTGAGAGCTGGTCAGGCGGAGACTCCGCGTGCCCCGAGGAAGGCCACGGGGTTCACGGGGCCACCGTTGACGTAGACCTCGAAGTGCAGGTGGCAACCGAACGAGCGGCCCGTGTTCCCCGCGTAGGCGATGACCTGACCGGAACTGACGCTCTGCCCCCTGCGGACGAGGATGCCGCCGTCACGGATGTGGGCATAACCGGTTCCGACACCGCCGCCGTGCTGGATGCGGATGTAGTTGCCATAGCCGTCGTTGGGGCCCGCGTAGTCGACCGTGCCCGAATTCGCAGCGTAGATGGGCGAGCCGCAGCCGTTGGCGAAGTCGGTGCCGTAGTGGAACGACGAGGAGCAGCCCTGAGAGCCGCACTGCACGGAACGGGGTCCGTATCCCGAACTCTTTCCTCCGCCGTGCGGGCGGCACCAGCCACCGCTGCCCTGGCTTCCGCCACCGCCACCGCCACCACCCGCAGCTGCTGCGGCCGCAGCCGCTGCGCGCTCGGCGGCTTCGCGTTCGCGACGAGCCTTCGCCTCGGCTTCGACACCGGCTTGGTAGCCGGCGACCGTCTGGGTGGTCGCGTCCTTGAGAGCGGCGAGCTGCGCCTGCATCGTGGCGAGGTTGGCCGACTGCTCGTCCAGAGCGGCCTGAGCCGCATCCGCCGCCTGCTGAGCCGCGACCATCTTCTCTTCGGCGACCTTCTGCAACCGGTCGCGCTCGTTCCGCGCGACGACGGCCTGATCGCTGAGGGACTGCGCGGAGTTGCGCGCCGCGACAGCCTTGTCGTAGACCGACTGGTTGTACTCGAGGAGCTTGTCCATCGTGCCCAGGCGCGCGAGCAGCTCATCGGCGTTGCTCGCCGACCCGGCGAAGAACAGCTCCATCGACGTGTCGTCGCCGCCGTTGCGGTAGAGCTGGGCGGCCACCTGGCCCGCCTTGCGCGCCGAGCTGTCGGCGACCCCCGCCTGTTCGTCGGCCTTCGCCTGCATGGAGTCGGCCTCGGTGGCCGCAGCGAAGTAAGCCTGCTGCGCGTCGTAGAACTCCTGGGACGCGACCTTGGCCGCGGCCTGGGTCTCGGCCACCTTCTGCGTGAGCGACTGGATCAGTCCCTCGATGCGCGAGACCTCCGCGGCCTTGGCCGCTTCATTGCTCTTCGCGCGCTGCACGTCGTCCCAGCTCGGGTACGTGGCGGCATAGGCGGCGGAGACGCCGTTGGTGATGCCGAACGCGCTCAGCGCGACGACACCGAGCGCGCCGATGCCGAGGGCTCCACGACGGCTGATGCCGTTCTTGCCGAACGCACGGCGTTCGGTCGGGCTGGGCGCGCAGCCGCAGTCCTCGGACGCCGCAGCAACTGCAGCGTCCAGCGTGATCTTGTCGTTCACACGGCCCCTTCCGCCGGTTTCACAGTTGCCACACTAACAACAACCTTCACATCCGCACCAGGGGGCATGGCGGCGTCTTCGTCCACTCCCGACACGTCGATCGTGCCCCCGGAACACGCCCGGGTTGCGGCGCCGCGCCCTCGATTCGCGATTTGCCCGAAACATCCCTTATGCTTGAGCGTCGGCAAGGAAGTCCCCCGGGACTGACTCGGCCCCATCGTTTAGCGGCCTAGGACGCCGCCCTTTCACGGCGGTAGCACGGGTTCGAATCCCGTTGGGGTCACACCTTCCGATATAATTGAAAACAAGTATGGCCCTGTAGCGCAGTTGGTTAGCGTGCCGCCCTGTCACGGCGGAGGTCGCGGGTTCAAGTCCCGTCAGGGTCGCTCCGTGCGATGAGCTCTTTCTTCGGAGAGGGCTCTTCGTCTAGGACGCGACAGGTTCGCCGGTCGCGCGGCTCTGTAGCTCAGTTGGTAGAGCGTTCGACTGAAAATCGAAAGGTCACCGGATCGATGCCGGTCGGAGCCACACGGCTGATCATTACAATCAGCCCAGAAACCCTCGCCTAGCTTCTACATGGCGGGGGTTTTGCTTTGCCCCGGTGAGGCACGGTTCTGCGCCGCTCCCTGGGGGTGTTCCGGCCCGGCCGCCGAGCGATCGGCACATCCCGACGCTGCGTCCCGACCAGAGGACGCGGTTGCTCAGAGCGCGTCCTTCGCCTTCCGGGCGCGGTCCAGAGCATCTGCAGCGGCTCCCGCCCGCGCTGCCGCGTCGGTGTGACCCCGCTCCGCCTCCGGAATCTCACGCTCGACCTCGACGAGGTCGATGCGAGCTCGAGCCAATTGGGCCTCGAGCTCGGACACATGCTCGGTGAGCACGTCCCGGCGGGCCCGCAGTTCCGTCCACGCCGCCTCTCGCTGTGTCAGCTCGCGTTCGGCGGATGCCTGTTCCTTCTCCGCCGAAGCGATCGCGCGCTCGGCCTCCCGTCGTGCGCGACGGGCCTGCAGTTCGTCCGCTGGCGGCGCAGAGGCAGAGATGAGTTCGGGCACGTCCCCCGCCACGGCGTCGCGGATGTCGCTCGGCGTCGCTGACGGGTCCAGAGCACGTGACAGTCGTCCGGAGGCGACGGCCGCGGCCGCTGCCGGGTCGTAGAAGGCCGCAGAGATGCTCTGCTCGACCGCCTCGAGCGTGGAGGCGGTGACGCGCTCTCCCCTCGCCGCGGCCAACTCGCCTGCGGCTTGGGCGAGCTTCCTCGTCAGCGCGCGACGCTCTCGGCCGAGTTTCGCCAGTGCCGAGGCGTCGAGATCATCCTGTGCCTCGCGAAGCTCTCGCGCCAGCTCCAATGCCTCCCCGAGCTGACCAGCCCGCTCCTGCGCGAACACGTTCACCACCCAGGCCGCGATCGACGGCTTCCGCAGGGCGAGGATCCGTGGAGCGAGCTCCGCATCGACCTCTGCGGCTCGAGCCTTGCGCGATGACACGAACGCATCCGGACGGCCGGAGTACAGCCCGGCCGCGATCTCCTCGAACGTGGTGCCGACCATGCGCCCACGATACGCCGCGTCACTCGAGGTCGAGGTGCTCCGCCCAGTCGGCACCGACTTTGTTGTTCTGGCCGAAGGTGCCGTTGCCGAGACCGGGATAGAAATACAGCTCGCCAGCGGACGTCCTTCCCAGAAGATCCGCACGACCGTCGCCGTCGTAGTCGACGCCGCCGGTAACGGCGGTGAATTCCATCCACCCCCCGCCGACGCGTCGCCACTGGCCGAACCCATACGAGAATCCGGGATAAAAATAGAGATGTCCATCGTCGCCGACCGCCATCAGGTCGCCTCGGCCATCGTTGTCGAAGTCGCCGCCGACGAGGAAGTGGAATCCGCCCCAGCCGCCCGATGACAGTGTGAGGTGCGATGACCCGAACCCTCCCGCTCCGTTGCCCTGGTAGATGGTCAGGAACCCGGTCGCCGAGACGCCTATCAGGTCCTGCTTCCCATCACCGGTGTAGTCGGCCCCGGAAGTCACATGCAGCAACTCGTACCAGCCACCACCGATATCCGCCCGTGCGGCGAAAGTCCCGTTCCCGAGCCCCGCGTAGAACTCGAGTGTGCCGTCGGATCGGGCCGCGAGCATGTCCCCCTTGCCGTCGCCGTTGAAGTCGCTGTGGGTGATGTGCCTCCGAATCCCACCCCACCCGCTGGCCACCGTGGTGGGGGACTGGAATCCCCCGGTTCCGCTGCCTGCGCGAAGCCGGAGATCCCCGTTTCCCGCAATGATGAGAAGGTCTGCCTTCTTGTCACCCGTGTAATCTGCGGACGACGGCGCAGGCACCGCGCCCGTGCCCAGACCAGGAACATGCAAGGGGAGCAGGCCTCCGCGTGTGATGTTCGAGAGGCAGGTGAAGCCGTCGTTGATCGCGGTGTACACCGCTCCGTTCAGACGCAGCTCGAAGTGCAGGTGGTAGGCCGGCGAGTTCCCGGTGTTGCCCACGACACCGATCTGCTGTCCGCGCTCCACCCTGGTCCCCGGCGCATACGTACCGGGCGATGCCATGTGCGCGTAGCGCGTGACGTAACCGCCCGGGTGCTCGACGTCGGTGTAGTTCCCGTATCCGCTGTTCACCGTTCGCGACTTGATGACTCCGCTGTATGCGGCGAGGATCGGCGTGCCACCCGCGCCGGAGATATCGATGCCGTCATGCGCGCGATAGTTTCCGCGACAGCCATCCCCGACCTTCGACTGGATGTTTCCCGAAGCAGGGTAGACCATCTGGCCGTCGGTGGCCGCCGTCGCCGGAGCGCCCGCTGCGAGTGAGGACACAAGCGCCCCGGTCACCAGCACGAGCACGGTGGCGATCCCGATGCGGCCAAGACGCAGGCGGGACACACCCTTCATCTCGAAGTTCCTCTTGCTCGACGGCCCCAGGGGCGCGATGCCCACCGTCGTCACCGTAGCAGGGCACGGCGTTCCCTCGCCGAGCGCGGCCGGGACTCCCTCACATCCGCCCCAGGAGTGCTCACCCCACGCTCACAGCAGGTCGTACTCGCCGCCGTACGGCACCGCGCTGTCGCCGGTGTCGCGCGCGTCGAACTCCACCGTCTCGACCGAGATCACGACCTGGGTCGCCGCGGTGATGAGCACGCTGACCGATCGATTGCCCACCACGACGAATTCGACGAACCCTCCTCCGGCGCGCATCGCCTCTTCCATGCGCCCTCTCAGCTCGGCGACGTCCTGACCCTGGGCCAGGAAGAATTCCGATTCGTTGAGCGCAATCCGCGTCCGCGCCATCGTCTGCACCTTGCCCTCCACTCGTTGTCACTCCGCTGTCGTCATGCTGCGACGGTATCGAGGGGATCACCTCTCGCAGAGGGGGTTGCGCACAGACCTCAGAAGAGGCAGTACGCGCGCGGTGTAGCGTGCTCTCATGGGCAGACTGCGCTACGACGGGACTTCCGATCCGATCCTCATCGAGGACGCGACGCTGGCGCACCTGAAGATCGTCATCTCGACGAAGCTCCGCCGCCAGGAGAGCTTCATGATGACGTGGCGACCCGTCACCGACGGCGTCGACAAGCGCGCCACCGTCTGGATCCACCCGGCGATCCCACTCCAGTTCGGGTACGACGCGGCGGAGCAGCCGCCCATCGACCCCCGGCTGATCGCGGAGATGATGCAGGCCCTCAACGCCTCGGGCGAGCTGGTCCTCGACCACCTGGTCACCCCCGTCTGACGTCGCTCCCCGACCGCACCGGAGCGCACGCGCATCCGGATACGCTGTGCCCGTGGACCCCGCCCCCTACCTCCTTCTCGGCCTGCCGATCCTCGCGTTGATCGTCGGCGGCCCGCTCCTGAGGAAACGCTTCAGCCGGGGTGCCTCCGAAGCCGGTGCGAGAGCGGGGAAGCAGTTCGCCTCGGACCGGCTCGACACAGCCCTCGGCGTGCTCGGCACCACGCTGGTGATCCAGGCGCCCGAAGGTCGAGCTCGCGAGATCGTGGCGTCGGCGATGGTGGAGAAGGAGCGGGAGTACGTCATCCGCGATGACGGCGCCTACGGCATCCGGTTCGTCGAGCCGGACGACACCGTCGTGCGCCTCATCCCCGTCGCCGAAGGCACCCGGCTGCAGATCGAGACGTTCCGTGAGTACTTCGGTTTTCCGCAGACGGTGCAGCCCTGGGTCGATCTGCGGGAGCGCATCGCGTCCGCGGCACGAGCCCAGGGGATCTCGGTCGCAGACGGACCACCTGTCCGGTACACACGCGGCGACCCTCTCGACGACCGGAACGCGCGCTGGATGCGCGACACGTGACCTGCCCGGCACCGCGATCTCCGTCTCCGCCCGCGGGAGCAGAAGACGGGCGCGCAACTCACAGCCGACGCAACTAGGCTGGGGAGCGCGCCCTGCCCGCCGGGCTCCGCCGGGTCATGGTGGTGGCGTGCGCCCTGACGACCTCCTCCGGTCCACACGGTCCCGACTGTCGGGACGGAGCCGCCGCTCCCGGTGTGACCACGCCAGAAAGGCTAGAACCATGAGCGAATCCCCCGGAACCGCCGACCGCGATGGCGAGCGCTCCCCGGACTTCTTCGATCAGCTGATCGAGACCACCCCGCGCGACCAGCAGGGCGCCTTCACCGTCGGCTTCCGCGGCTATGACAAGGCAGAGGTCGACGCCGCGCTGGCGACCCTTCGCAATCAGCTCAAGCAGGCCGCCGCCGACGTCGCCGAGGCGCAGGCCCGTGAAGAGGACGCCGTCGAAGCCGTGCGTGAAGAGGAGCGCAAGGCCCGTGAGGCCCTCGAAAGTGAGCTGACTGCCGCCAAGGTCAAGGCGTTGGACGCCGAGCAGCAGGTCGCGACGCTGACGTCCGAGCTCGTCGATGCCCCGCAGCCCGACGGGGAAGAGGCACCGTCCCGTCAGCAGTTCGAGGCGATCCTGCGGGTCGCCGAAGAGCAGGCGAACGTCCTCATCCAGAACGCGGCGGTGCAGGCCGACCGCCTGATGACCTCCGCCCGTGAGGAGGTGGCCGCGCAGCGTGCCGAAGCCGAGGCCGACGCCGAGCGGATCACCGCCCAGGCGCAGCGCGACGCCGACCAGGTGCGCCTGAAGATGGACACCGAGTACACGGCACACGAAGCGCGCATCGAGCGCGAAGCCGCACACGCAGCGGAGAAGGTGAACCAGGCGGCGCAGGAGGCCACGGCGATCCGCACGGAAGCCGAGAAGGGCGCGGCCGCGCTGCGCTCCCTCGTCACGCGCGAGACCACCCAGCTGCGTGCCGACGCCGAGCGCGACGTCCGCGACATGAACGCGCGCGTGCTGGAATTCGAGGAGACCCTCACCCGCCGTCAAGACGACGCGCAGCAGGAGTTCCTCGTGCTGCACAATCAGGCTGTGGCCCACGCCGAGCGCATCACCAATGACGCGAACGAGCAGGTCACCGCATCGCTCGAGCATGCCCAGCGCATCTCGGCACGCGCCGAGGACTACGAGCGTCTGACCCGCTCGCAGGCGCAGGCGATCGAGGCCGAAGCCCAGGTCCGTGCGCGCGAGACCCTCGAGCGCGCTCGCGCGAAGGCGCAGAAGATCGTCGACTCGGTCACCGGCCACACCACGGCGGTACTGCACGACGCAGAGGACCGCACCCGTCAGCTGCGGTGGCAGCAGCAGCAGCTGTCGAGCTTCATGGCCGAGGTGCGCGAGCTGATCCGCCCCGACGGCATCTTCTCCGACGAGGCACTGCCGACGGAGCTCACCGGAGCGGATGCACCCGTCACCGCAGCGCCTGCCGAGGTCGCCGACCAGGTCGCCGCAGCCGAGACGCCGGAGGAGACCTTCCTCGGTGACGAGGTGCTCGAAGACGAGCTCGACGACGATCGCCCTCTCGAGAAGATCACGATCGACGTGGTGGAGACCAAGAAGAAGTCCTCCAAGTAGACGCACACACGACAGAGGCGCGAGCAGGAATTCCTGCTCGCGCCTCTGTCGTCCCCGGGCTGATCAGGGCCCGGTGAGATCGGGCGGGGGCTATGCCCGGCCGAACTGTGCGACTGCCGGGCAGTCGAAGGGATCGGCGCCGGCAGACAGTCCGACGCGGTTCAGGTACTCGATCACGATCATGTACGAGCGGCCGAGGCTGGTCTCCGTGTACGGCACGTCATTCGCCGCGCAGTAGTCGCGCACGATCTCGCGCGCCTTCGCCAGGTGCGGTCGCGGCATGCTCGGGAAGAGGTGGTGCTCCACCTGGTAGTTCAGCCCGCCCATGAGCCAGGTCGTCCACCATCCGCCGCTGATGTTGCGGGAGGTGCGCACCTGCTTGGTGAAGAAGTCGAGACGGGCGCCGGGCTCGATGATCGGCATGCCCTTGTGGTTCGGCGCGAACGCGGCGCCCATGTAGACGCCGAACACCGCGAACTGCACGCCCATGAAGGCGAAGGCCATTCCGAGCGGGAGCATCATGAACACGGGCACCAGGATGAGGGCGAACCGCAGCGCGATGATGCCGAGCTCGGTCCAGCGTCCCTTGACGTTCTTCGTCGTCGTGAGGTACTTCAGCCCGAGGAAGTGGAGGTTCAGCCCCTCGAGCGTCAGGAGCGGGAAGAACAGCCACCCCTGCTTGCGGGTGATCAGTTTGATCAGGCCCTTCGCCTTCGCGGCGTCTTCTTCGAGGAACGAGATCGTGTCGACCTCGATGTCGGGGTCCTTGCCGACCTGGTTCGGGTTGCCGTGGTGCTTGGTGTGCTTCGAATCCCACCAGGAGTAGCTCATGCCGATGCTGGCGATCACGATGCGGGCGAGCTTGAAGTTCGCCGGCCCCGTGGAGAGGATCTGACGGTGGGCGGCTTCGTGGCCGAGGAACGCGATCTGCGTGAGGACGATGCCGAGGCCCGCGGCGATGAGCAACTGGAACCAGCTGTCACCGAGCAGGATGAAGCCGGTGATGAGGCCGCCGAGCGCCACAGCGATACCGGTGGCCACGAAGATGTAGAACCACTGGGTGCGCTGAAGCAGCCCGGTCTCCTTGACGACCTGCGAAACCTGCTTGTACGCCTTCGCCATGGGAGGGAAGTCCGCGTTGCCGGAATATGTCTGACGAATCGGACCCAGCGTTGCCGCGGTCGGTTCGATCTGTGTGATGGAGATGATCTTCTCCTGACGATCGGAGCCCTTGAGCTGTGAAAGCCCAAGGCAGCTGCCCAACGCTTACCTCACAGTAGCCCTAGCTCTATACGCGTCAGGGAATACATCGGAACCTCTCGCCGAGCCCCCAGTCACGGGCGGGCGTGCAGGGGTTCCCGCCACGCTCAGGCGCGAGCGCGGCGGGTCCGGCGACGCCAGGCGCGCGGCACGATCGTCGGGAAGACGGATCCGCGCCGCTCGGAACGGACCGCGTCTTCGAGCGCGCGGAAGGCGTCGTCGAGCGTGTCGAAGACGCCGAGCTCGGCGCCGTGGTTGTCGCGCACGAGGTGCGCAGTGCCATCGAACTCGACGAAGCCGGCGAACTCGCCGTCGCGCGTCGCGACGTGCACATCGGTGTCGGCCTGCTTCCAGGTCAACGGGTCGGACGGGGGAAAGGTGGTGGTGCTCATGGTGATGCTCATTGCTGTGTGGCGGACACGCGTGGGCGCTCCGCAAGATGTGAGACCGAGGGCGGATTCCGCACGCATCGATGTGCGCGGTCCGTAATGGCCCTGATCAGTGGCGACGTGGCGGCCGAGAGGGGCGATGCACACACGCTGCACGATAACTATAGCAGATCGATGCCACGGGCCTCTCATCGCCGTTCGCTGCTCAGTTCGACGGCGGCTGTCCCCCACCGCCGGGACCACCCTGCCCTCCGCTCGTCGCCGGAGCAGTCGCGGTGTCGACACCCACCACGAGGGTGCCCGCATACCCATCCCGCACGCTTCCGGTGACCGCGGCCAGCTGCAGCGCAGCGGAATCGTCACCGAAGACGTTGTCGCTCGCCAACGTGATCTGCGCGAGGTTCCTCGCGGATCCGTCGTAAGCGGCCTCGGCGTAGACATCCGTGCATGCCGCCTCGGGGAGCGCCAGCTGCGACGTGGCGATGGCCGCGGTCGAATCGGTGATCGACCCGACGTCCGGATACACCTCGAAGTGGATGTGGGGCCAGCGCCCCGAGTAGCATCCCGGGAACACCGAGGTGAACGAGACCCTGCCGTCCGCATCCGCCACCTGCACGCCGCGCAGGTACGTCACGTCCTCCAGGCCGGAGGAGTACATCGAGTACCCACCCTGCGCCGTGCAGTGCCACGCGTACACCGCGACTCCGGCGAAGGGCACTCCCCCGTTCGCGAGATCGAGCACCTGCAACTCGAACGTGAGCGGAACGCCGTCTGCCGTCGCCCCGCCGTCGATCGACGACCGGATGTCCTGACGGACGATCCCCGCGTCCTCCAGCACGTCGGGGCCGTTCGAGCCGTCGCCGGGGTAGGGGCCCGCCGTCTCGTCGGGGATCTCACCCACGCCCGCGACATCGCCGCTGGAAGTCCCCGCGGTCGCGCTCGGCGTGGCGGCGCGCGTCGATCCGCCCGATGCCGCCGGCGCGCAGGCCGCGAGGACGACGGCGCCGAGCCCGATCCCCGCGAGTCCGAGCACCCCGCGCCGGCTCAGCAGCGTACGGATGTCGAAGGCTGCCCCCTGATCGACCACCTCCTCGTCCGCACGGTCGAGCAGACGCCCCTCGTAGGCGGGACCGTCAGGGGTCTGGGTGGGTTCCGGGATGCTCATGATCTGTCTCCTCGTCGACGGTCGTCTGGTGCGTGTCCCCCAGCGTCGCGGAGCTTCCGATCAGAACCCTCTGCCGGCGCTATGCCCTGTCTATGCGCGTGGGGTCCATGCGCGTGGACTCCACGGGAGGATGAAGCACCAGCACCACCACGACCACGACAAGGACGAGCGCGGTGAGGGTGACGGGGATGGGCAGCACCGGATCGAGCAGCACCAGCAGGGCGCCGAGAGGAACGACCGTGTTCACCACGCGATCGGCGTTCTGGCGGATCGCGATCCACCAGATGCCCACGAGGAAGATCGCGATCGGGATCGTCACCGTGAACGAGGCCGCGAGGTTCGACAGGTGGCTCTTGCCGGTCAGCACGTCGATCTCGACCTCGATCCCGGCCGAGAAGGCCGCCGCGGCGGCGAAGACGAAATAGTGCGTATAGCCGTAGCGCAGCGAGCGGCCGAAGCTCGTGATCGCACGGTGATGCGGGGGCCAGAAATAGATCCACCACAACGACGCCGTGACCACGAGCGTGAGGACGGAGATCGCGATCAGCGGGCCGAGACTCTCGACCTCGTGAAGCGCATCGATGATGGCGTTCGCGGATGCGAGAAGGCTCTCACCGAGCACGATCAACGTGAACAGCCCGTAGCGCTCGGTGATGTGGTGCGGATGCCACGGCGTCTGCCTCCGGTATTCGGCGAACACCGGAACACTGATCTCGATGAGGGCGAAGACCACGAAGGCGGCGAACTGCAGCGGTCCCGCCGGGATCAGGAGGAACAGGATCCACAGCACCTGGACCGCGGCGATGCCGAACGCGTACCGGCGCGTCGCCGAACGCAGTTCACCGGCCGATCGTGACGCTCGCAGCCATTGCGCCACCATCGCCACGCGCATCACGACATACCCGAGTACCGGGATGGTGAAGTCGCTCTCATTGAACGCCGCGGGGATGCCGGCGGCGAAGACGAGGACTCCTCCCATCTGCACGAACGTCGTGACGCGATAGAGCCAGTCATCGGTGTCGAACGACGTGGCGAACCAGGTGAAGTTCATCCAGGCCCACCAGATCGCGAAGAACAGCATCGCGTAGGAGGTGACCCCGTGCAGGAAATCCCCTTCGCTGAGGGCATGGTGCAGCTGTGCGGAGGCGATGCTCACCGCCACGACGAAGACCAGATCGAAGAAGAGCTCGAGCGGGCTCGCGGTGCGATGCGGCTGAGAAGGGTCGCGCGGCAGCATCGTTCGGAGCTGGAAGCGTGGAGTGTCGGTGTTCGCGGTCACCGCGACAGGATAGCCCCCGACCAGGCGCTCCTCGCCCCCTCCGTTCGTCCATTCACCAGAATTACCTTCCCGTGGCGACGATGTTCCGCTACAGTGGATCAGGTCTGCAGTGCCTGCTGTCAGCGCTCACCGTGTGGGACGGTGAGAACGCACTCCGTGATGTGGGAATCACGGAGAGTTTCAGCAGGACCCGAGGGGTCGGGACGCAGACGAATGCCGTGAACGTGGGGTTCATGGTCTGGGGAAACTGGGGAAACACATGTCGCACTGGGGATTTTTGCGTACATTCACGGCTCACGAGGCCTCGGCATGACTTCCGTCGAGGATGCTCTGAGCATCGCTCGGACGGGCTTCGTGCCGGTCGCGGCTCCGCGAGCTGCCAAGTCGGTGACGCGCACGGTGGTCACACCGCGTGCTTCGGCGACTCTGGAAAGACGCCGTCAGTGGGAGCGGCGCTATCGGATGCGTCTGCGGACGACGGATGCAGCTGTCATCCTGTTCGCGCTCGGTCTGACGGCAGCGGTCCAGCTGGCCTCCGGCGTCTCCGGGCTCGAGGTCATGCGCGACGGCATTCCGCTCGCCGCGCTGTGGTACCTCATGCTCAGCGCGATGCACACGCGGGACGCCGCGTTGTTCCGCGCTAGTGCCACCGAGTATCGGGGCGTCGTGCACGCCTCGGGACTCGCCTTCGGGATCATCGCCATCGTGGCGGTCCTGCTCGCATGGAAGTCGATGCAACTGACGCTGCTGCTGGGGCTGCCCGTCGGTGTGCTGACTCTTCTGGTGACCAGGTGGCTGTGGCGCCACTGGCTGCAGAAGCAGCGCTCCCAGGGGAGGTTCGCCTCCCGCACTCTCGTCGTCGGCAACAGGGACGACGTGGAGTATGTGGTCCGGACGCTGCACCCGATCGGCGCATCCGGCTACAAGGTGGTCGGCGCGACGCTGCTCGACGGCAACGCGCGCGACATCGTGATCGACGACACGAGGTTCCCGGTTCTGGGGAACGTGAACTCCGTGTCGTCGGTCGCGGCCGAAGTCGGTGCAGACACGATCATCGTGGCGAGCCGCCCCGAGGGTGAGCCCGAGTTCGTCAAGCAGCTGAGCTGGCAGCTCGAAGGGACCGCTGCCGAACTCGTGCTGTCCAGCCGACTCACCGATGTGGCGGGTCCCCGCATCTCCTTCGCCCCGGTGGAGGGCCTGCCGCTGATCCAGGTGCAGATCCCCACCTACGAAGGCGGCCAGCACCTCCTGAAGCGTGCACTGGACGTCGCCGTGGCGACGCTGGCGCTGATCCCGATCGGTCTGCTGGCTCCCGTGCTCGCCGTGCTCATCAAACTGGACTCCCCCGGTCCGGTCTTCTTCTTCCAGGAGCGCGTCGGCCGTGACGGTCGCCGCTTCAAGATGGTCAAGTTCCGATCGATGAAGACGGATGCCGAGAAGCAGCTCGCCGCCCTCAAGGAACAGAACCAGGGCGCCGGGCTCCTCTTCAAGATGAAGGACGACCCGCGCGTCACCCGCGTCGGCAAGGTTCTGCGCAAACTCTCTCTCGATGAGCTGCCGCAGTTCTGGAACGTCCTCATCGGCGACATGAGTGTGGTCGGGCCGCGCCCGCCGCTGCCCAGCGAGGTCACCGACTACGACGGCACCGTCTTCCGGCGCCTCTACATCAAGCCCGGCATCACCGGTCTGTGGCAGGTCTCCGGGCGAAGCGACCTCTCCTGGGATGAGAGCGTCCGCCTCGACCTGCGGTACGTCGAGAACTGGTCCGTGATGAACGACCTGCAGATCATGTGGCGTACCGCCAAGGTCATGGTGCAGCCCAGCGGGGCATACTGATCGGATGAGCAATTCGAACCGCCTCACCATCGCGATGGTGGGGACCCGAGGAGTGCCCGCGGCCTACGGCGGTTTCGAAACCGCCATCGAAGAGGTCGGACGCCGACTCGCGGACCGCGGACACGATGTCGTCGTGTACACCCGCGGCTCCGAGCGGCGTGAGAAGGAGTACCTCGGCATGAGGGTCGTGCATCTTCCTGCCGTCCCCGTGAAGCAGATCGAGACGCTGAGCCACACCGGGCTGTCGGCGTTGCACCTCGTGTTCCGCCGGCGTCCCGACGCGACGTTCGTCTTCAACGCGGCCAACTCGCCGTTCCTGCCCCTCTTCCGGCTGCGTCGTGCACCGGTCGCGCTGCACATGGACGGTCTCGAATGGCGACGCTCCAAATGGGGGCCACGAGGCAAGGCGTACTACCGCTGGGCCGAGCAGTTCGGGGTACGCACGGCAGACGCTCTGATCGCCGATGCGCCGGGGATCGCCGACTATTACCGGCACCAGTTCGATGTGCCCACCGAACTCATCCGCTACGGCGCCCCCATCCTCGACGAGCTTCCCGAACGCGGCGTGGCCGAGATGGGGCTCAGCACGAAGGGCTATCACCTCGTCGTGGCGCGGTTCGAGCCGGAGAATCACGTGCTGGAGATCGTGGAGGGCTACCGCGACAGCGACGCGAAGCTCCCTCTCGTGGTCGTGGGCTCCGCGCCGTACAGCGCGGGATACACCCAGGAGATACAGCGCGTGGCCGATGGCGACGAACGGATCCGCCTCGTCGGTGGCGTGTACGACCAGGAACTGCTCGACGCACTGTACGCGAATGCGCTCACCTACGTACACGGACATTCCGTGGGCGGGACCAATCCCTCGCTCCTTCGGGCCATGGGGGCCGGGACCGCCGTGATCGGCTTCGACGTTCCCTTCAACCGCGAAGTACTCGACGGCAACGGGTGGTTCTTCGCCGACGCCGCCGATGTCGCTGCGCACGTCGTGGCGGCCGAGGCCGATCCGGCGTTCGCCGCGGCACGGGGCACGGCGGTGCGGGAGATCGCCCGCACCCGGTTCCGCTGGGACGACGTCGCGGACGAGTACGAAACGCTCGCGCATCGGATCGCCGAGCGTGCGACCATCCACCCATCGGCGCGACGAGCACGTCGCCGACAGACGGACTGGGCCCCCGCTCCCGCCGCGGCGGACGCCGGAGCGGACGGCTCATGAGCGGCAACGGAGGGCAGCGCACCGTCCTGCTCGTGCATCCGGGTGCCGAGCTGTTCGGTTCCGACCGCATGCTCCTGGAGAGCGCGATCGGCCTGGTCGAGTCCGGGGCGCGCGTCGTCGTCGCCCTTCCGAGCTCCGGGCTCCTCGTGAAGGAACTGCGTGCTGCCGGGGTCGAGGTCGTCATCGTCCCGATGCTCGTGCTGCGCAAAGTCCTCCTGACGCCCCGAGGGCTGCCCAAACTCTTCCGTGACACCTTCCGTGGCCTCGGTGCCGCGTGGCGCCTGCTCGGACGCCTACGCCCGGACGTCGTCTACGTGTCGACGATCATCATCCCCGAATGGCCGCTGATCGCCCGACTGCGGGGCATCCGAACGGTGAGCCACGTCCATGAGGCCGAGGCTTCGGGAAACCGGCTCGTCAACGGCATCCTCTACTCCCCACACCTGGCCTCCCACCGCACCCTGGTGAACAGCCGATTCAGTCTGGACACGATCCACGCCGCGCTGCCCGCCCTCGCCCGGCGCTCACACGTCGTCTACAACGGTGTCGCCTCTCCCCCGCATCCGGTATCGCCCCGCCCCCACACCGACGGGCCGCTCCGTGTGCTCTACATCGGACGTCTCTCCCCTCGCAAGGGGCCCGATCTCGTGATCGAGGCGGCTTCCCGACTGCACGCCGCCGGACGCGCTGTGGACGTGACCCTTCTCGGCGCAGTCTTCGAAGGCTACGAGTGGTTCGAGGCCGAGTTGCGGGCACAGGCAGCCGATGCCGGGGTCTCCGTCGACTTCGCCGGGTTCCACACCGACATCTGGCCGTTCCTGGAGAAGACCGATGTGCTCCTCGTCCCCTCGCGGATCGACGAGCCCTTCGGGAACACCGCCGTCGAGGGGATCCTCGCCCTGCGCCCCGTGATCGCCAGCGACAGCAGCGGTCTTCGGGAAGCAGCAGGCGGCTACGGCACTGCGCAGCTCGTCACCGCGGGCGACCCCGACTCCATCGCAACGGCCCTGACCGATATCGACACCCGCTGGGACGAGATGGTCTCGAGCGTCGCGGACAGCCGCGCAGAGGCACTCCGTCGACACGCTCCCGCTGTCTATCGCTCGAGCATCACAGCGCACGTCCTGAGCTGACGGCCGCCGACACACTGTCTCCGGCGTCGATCCGCCCGGATCGGACTACACCGGGTCGAGATCTCCGACCGTCAGCCGCTTCTTGTTCCGGACGATGTAGATCGAGAACGGGATCAGCTGGCAGACGACGAGCGCGAAGGCGACGCCGATCAACGGTCCGGCGATCCCCAGCACCGGGGTCAGCACGAACGAGAGCGTGATGCCGACGGCGGCCATGCTCAGCGTGGGGATCACCTGGAAGCGGATGCCCGGCTTGTCCATGATGAACATGCCCAGGGGGTACACCGCCGCGGTCATCATGATCATCAGACCGAACGCGAAGATCGTGCTCGGCCGCACGGTGAGCTCACCCTGCGTGATGAAGCCGAACAGCCACGGACCGACGAGCCACACCATCACGGTCGCGACGGCGATGGCGGACGCGAACAGGACCGACAGCAGGAACGGTCCGCGCCGGAGATCGCCGTCGTGGCGACTCTTCGCGAAATGGGGCCAGAGCGCGAGACCACCCGCCATCACCAGTCCGTTGAGCGCGAAGAAGACCTGTCCCGCCACTCCGTACTCCGCCACATCGGTGGGACCACCGAGCTGGGCGATCACGTACCGCTGGGAACCCACGGCGATGGGATAGGTCACCATCTGCGCCAGCATCGGCCACCCCACGTCCATCACCCGGACTCCCGGATACCGCCGAGGGCGCAGGACCATCCGCGCAGCCGCGGGAATCAGGGGGGACGTCGTGCGCGCCGTGATGAGGATGCCGAGCAGCGAGACGATGAAGGAGGCCGCGAAAGAGGCGATGGCGACGAAGGAGTGAAGGTTCTCACCGCCGAACGTCAGCATCAGCCAGACACCGGTCATGGTCAGGGGTGAGATCAGGCCCTGGAGGAGGATGACGATGTGGTTGCGGCGCTGCCCCAGCATGATCCGCGCCCAGACCCCGAGGGGGATGCCGAGGCAGAAGATGGTGACGCAGTAGAACGCGGCCAGCGAAGCGCCGGGGCGACCGCCTGCTTCGCCGAACACCAGCTCCCAGGCTCCGGTGAGCACGAGGATCGTGTTGATCGCCATCGCCGTCGCCGCGAACATCAGCAGAACGCGGCCGACCGATGTGAGCTGATATCGCAGCTTCTCGTCTGTACGCACGTTCTCGCTCGTCGCGACCGCGTTGACCAGAACCGCCCCGCTGCCGAGGTCGGTGAACGTGAGCAGAGAGGGGATCGTCGTCAGCAGCGTGTACAGGGCGAAGCTGTCGACGCCGGCACCGCCGATGATCATCCGGGTCGTGAGGACGCCACAGACCAGCGCGATGACCATCGTCAGCGCACGCGCGCCGACGGCGAGAAGAGAGCCCATGCTTACATCGTCACCGGGGCAGGGCCCCCAGCGTCGTGCTGCTGCCGGGGAGTCGTGATACTGAGGCGATATCAGACGGCACCGGGACGGCAACTGAGCCCTGGGCGGCGGCGAACGGCGGAAGCAGCGCGAAGGAGCCATCGACGACCGGAGCACCCTCGATGAACTGCGAACGACGGTCCTGACCCGTCGTGGCCGTGAACCCGGCGAGCGTATCGCTCACGGCGGGGTCCCTGGAGACCGATCCCTTCGACCACGCGGAGAACCATCGGGGCGTCCCCGGCGATGTGCGCTGGTAGAGGTTCCCGTTGACGCTCGACACCATCTGGGACCCGGTGTACTGCATGGAGAAGTCCTGCACGCAGACCAGGCAGTTTCCGGCGCTCTCTGCCATGACGTTGTTCGACATCACGACGTTGCGCACGATCCAGGAGGCCTGCGGCGCGTACCGTGTGCGCGGGTCGTGGCCAGGCGTGTTCGGGTCGGACGCGCGTCGGGCATCCATCCCGATGCTGATGTTCCGGTTGCCGTTGCCGACGAAGGTGTTGTTCCAGATCTTCACATTGCCGGAATTGAGCACGAACAGCCCGAACTCGCCGTTTCGGGCAATGACATTGTCGGCCACCACGGCCCGCTCCGACAGTTCGACCATGACGCCGTGGCCGGTGTTGCCGATCACGTCGTTGCCTGTGAACGCGATGTCGAGCACCGATTCGTCGAACCACGGTCCTCGTCCGTCGTTGCCGGTGAATGCGCTGTCCGTCACCGTCACCCCGCGAGTCCGCGTGACCTTGAAGGCGCCGGAGACCGGGGAATCGTTGAAGTGCTCCATGTTGTTGCCCACCGAGAGCATCTGGGCCACTCTGAGCCCATCCGCCTGCGAAGCTCCTCCTCCGAGCAGGCCGTTCCCGATCAACGACACGCGGGTCAGCGTCGTCCCGGGGGCCCACGAGTAGAAGCCCGTCGTCGAGTTGTCGCGGATGGTCACGTCGGTGAGCGCGACGTTCGGGGCTGCCGCGATCACGGTGCCCATCTGCGGAACGCTGGTGGCGTAGCGGCGCACGCCGATTCCACGCACCTCGCTGCCTGCCGAGCGGATCGACAGAGCCTGCGTGAGCACGCTCGCCTCGACGGATGCGCCCGTGGGGTTCGTTCCGATCACCAGGCGCTTGGCCGCATCATCGACGAAGAAGGTGCCGTCCGAGACCTGCGATGCAGAGGCCACCTCCCGCAGCTGCACCCCGGCGACCCAGACCTGGTCGGGGTGTGCGGCCATCGGGTGGGCCGGATCGACGAAGCGCCACTCGGCCTGAGTGTTGTCCGGCGCCCCCTTGGTGTAGGTCGGACTGGCGTCGAGAGCCGTGTTCCAGCCCTCGACGACCCATGTGCGTCCCGAGGCCTTCCACCCCGTGACCGGCTTCGCACCGTCGAGCCAGACCGACTCGTTCGGTGCCGGTTGGATCGTGACCCGCTTCTGCGCGGGCACCACGATCTCCTCGTGGTAGGAACCGCCGCGCAGGACGATCGTCCCTCCGTTCGGAACGACGCGCAGCGCGGCAGCGACCGTCTTGACGGGCGAGTTCTTGGTTCCCGAGGCTCCGTCGACTCCCGAGGGAGCGACATAGACCGCCGTCGCCGGGGCGTCGTAGGCGAGCGTTCCGGGCGCATGGGCACCGGGAGTCCCGCGCACGCCCTCCGGCGTTCCCGGCGGCACCGGCTCGGGCTCGGGCACCGGTGTCGGAGTCGGAGTCGGAGTCGGCGTCGGCGTCGGCGTCGGCGTCGGACTCGGCGTAGGAGCCGGAGTCGGCGAGGCCGTCGGCTCGGGCGACGGGGATGGCGTCGGCTCCGGCGCAGGCGTGGGCTCCGGCGCAGGCGTGGGCTCGGTGGA